>NZ_JBIAMS010000017.1:0-186159 GCF_042874195.1 Streptomyces sp. NPDC004134
CCACGCACCACACCCACCCCGACTCGGCTCCCCCGCACACCGGCCCACCCCACGCACGACTCGGCCCCCGCACACCGGCCACCCCCACGCACCACCGCCGCCCCCAACACCGCCCCGAACCAGCCGGGTCCGCCTCCCCCGCACCAGAACGCCCCGGCCCACTCCGGGCAGCACGACGAACGGGTCCGGCACCCCTACCCCTCTCCCCCCGCTACGCAGTGGAGACGAATGCCGGTACCGCCCCAGTCCCCCACCCGGGCCAACCCCCGCCCCTCATCCCCGCATTCGGCGTACCGCCCTGCGGGCCACCACCCGGACCAGGTCCTTCACCGGCACATTCCGCACCGGCCGGTCCTCCAGCGCCCCCCGCGCCGCCGGCACCTCAGGTTCCGGGGCCGGGGCCGGGGCCGGCGGGGATGCCTTCGCCGCCAGGGCCGCCGACGCCAGTATTCCGCCCAGCACCGCCTCCGTCGCCGCCTCCGTCGGGATCTCCGTCGGCGTCACCGGCTCCACCGGCGTGGCCGGCCGCCGCGACAGCGCCTCCAGGTCCCCCACCACCCGGACCCCCGACGCCGCGATGCCCGCCGCCACCTGTTCCGCGACCTCCGCCACCGCCGTCTCCGCCCACTCCGGAGTCGTGATGCGGGGTTCGTTCGGCGCCGGTTCGTACGACTGCAGGTGCGGCACCACGCCCTCGCGGATCACCTTGCCCTGCCGCCACGTGCTCCAGTTACGCTCCCGCAGCTTGCGGTTGAGCTGCAGCAGCAGCTCCGCCTCGCTCTGCGTCAGCGACGAGTTCCCCCCGCTCTCCTGCGGCTGCAGCACCTCCTCCGGCAGGTCGAGCAACTGCTCGAAGACCCGGAACTGCCACAGCGGCCGCGCCTCGTCCACGACCACCGCCGTCACGTTCTCGGGGCCCGCGGCCGCCGCCCAGCGCTCGATCAGCTCGTCGTGCCGCTGCAGGTGCCAGAAGTCCGGCGTCGGCTCCTCGTACGGCGGCTTGCGCAGCATCGCGTCGAGCCAGGTCTCGTACGACTCGCAGAGCCCGTGCTTGACGTACTGCTGCCAGTGCGACGGCATGATCTTCCGCAGCGGCCGCAGCGTCACCACCACGTGCACGCCGCCACCGCCGCCCTCGCCGCTCACGCCACCCGCGCCCGCCAGCTCCTTCACCGCCGTCCGCGCCGCGTCCGCGGAGGCCGTCGCGAAGAACTCGCTGCTCGCGAAGAACCGCAGGTCACCCGCCTCCGCCGCCTCCCGGCAGAACGCCTCCCAGGGCTCGCGCTCCGCCGCCGTCGGGTCCTTCCTGGCGATCGCGACCGCCGGGTCCTTCGCCTGGCGGCCCGGCCCGGCATAGACGACGCCGTGCTCCCTGAGGGTGTCGCGGGCCTGGTGGAAGGCGGCCTGGAGGGCGGTGGTGCCCGTCTTGTGGGGGCCGATGTGCAGCAGTCTCGTGCCCGGTGGGGTGGGCGCGGTGAATCGCTCTCCCTGCATGGAAGGGCCTTTCGTGTTCCGGAGGAGGGCCTCGATTCTGCAACGGCGTGACCACCGGTCGGTGAGGTCGAGCCGAACAACGGGCAAACAAACGGCCCCCGCCGCGTCCGCGCAACTTTCCCTTCCGGTGATCGTTTCCCCGGTCGTGAACCTTACGAAGCCACGCCTTCGCCTCGCCGCCCTCGCGCTCGCCGCGGCCCTCGCCGGCGCCGCCGCGGCCACCGCCCCCGCCGCCCTCGCGGACGGCGACCCCACCCCGCCGGTCGCCCTGTCGCAGACCGCGGACCTGGAGCCGTACGTGCAGACGCACCTGATGTTCGGCACGGTACGGCCCGACGGCGGCCCGGACGTCACCGACCGGCAGTTCCGCGCGTTCGTGGACGAGGTCGTCACCCCGCGTTTCCCCGCGGGACTCACCGTGGACGAGGTACGGGGCCAGTACCGCGACCGGCACGGCACCATCGAGCGCGAGCGCTCGTACGAGGTCTACCTGCTCTACCCGCTCACCGAGGCGCAGGAGCAGGACGCCCGGATCGAGCAGATCCGCGACGCCTACACGGCCCAGTTCGCGCAGGAGTCGGTAGCCCGGGTGGACGAGCCCGCCCGCGCCGGCTTCTGACCCGGAGCCCCCGTTCCCAGCCCATCGATATGGGCCCTCCGCCCCCGCCACTACGGCCCGAGCACACCGCTGCGTACGCACCGGCCCGAGCACTCCGGTCCCGGCCGCCGGCCCAGACCCTCCCGAACCCCCGATACTCCCCCTCAGCCCGACTCCCTCACCACCAGCCGCGGCGTCGTCACCACCGGCTCCTGCTCCTCCTGCCCGCCCGCCAGGCTGCGCAGCAGCAGCCGCGCCATCACGCCGCCCATCCCCTCGACGTCCTGGTGCACCGTCGTCAGCGGCGGCTCCGTCCAGGTCGCCGGGTCCAGGTCGTCGTAGCCGACGACCGCGACGTCCGCGGGGACGCGGCGGCCGTGGGCGCGCAGGTTGCGCAGGGCGCCGGTGGCCATCAGGTCCGACGCGGCGAACACCGCGTCCAGGTCCGGGACCCGAGCCAGCAGCTCCGCCATCGCGCGTTCGCCGCCGGCGGGGGTGAAGTCGCCCTCCGCGACCAGCTCGTGGCCGCCCGGGGCGTCCCCGTCCGCCTCCAGCGCCGCCCGGTATCCCGCCAGCCTGTCCACCGCCGACGTCTGGTCCAGCGGCCCCGCGATGTGCGCGATCCGCCGCCGGCCGCGCCCCAGCAGGTGCCGTACCGCCAGCTCCGCGCCCGCCCGGTTGTCCGTGTCGACGTACAGCAGGCCCGGCTCCCCCGCCGCCCCCGGCCAGCCGGGACGGCCGCCGTAGACGACGGGCAGCCCCGCCGCCGCGGCCAGGCCCGGCAGCGGGTCGTCGCGGTGCAGCGAGAACATCAGCGCGCCGTCCACGTGCCCGCCGGCCAGGAACCGGCCGATCCGCGGATAGTCCGCCCGGTCCGCGACGTACAGCAGCACCAACTGCGTGTCCGCCGCCGCCAGCGCCCCGCTGATCCCGCGCAACTGCCGGGCGAAGAACGGGTCGGCGAAGACCCGGCTCTCGGGCTCGGCGATGACGACGGCGACCGCGCCGGTGCGCCGGGTGACGAGCGTGCGCGCGGCCTGGTTCGGTACGTAGCCCAGCTCGGCCACGGCGCGGTGCACCCGCTCGCGCAGCGGCTCGCGCACCCCCGCGCCGCCGTTGACCACGCGCGACACCGTGGCCCGCGACACTCCGGCACGGGCGGCCACGGCCTCCAGCGTGGGGCGGTTCCCGGACACCTCAACTCCTCTTCACTCAGTGGGCCTTGACAGTAGCCCGCCCACTCGGCAGTGTGCCTCAACACAACCTGAGAGCGCTCTCAAACGGGCGCATCCCCAGGGGAGAACCTCCTCATCCCCCCACACCCCGAGGAGCAGCCAGACATGCACGCAACACGACTACGGTGGCGCAGGAGCCTGCTCGGCGCGGTCGCGGCGATGGCCGCGGTCAGCGCCCTGACCCTGCCCTCCGCAACAGCCGGCGAGGACGACGGAAGCGCGGCCGCCGCAAGCGGCCCCGCGCCCCTCGCCGAGGTCTTCCGCGACGACTTCGACGGCGCCGCCGGCTCCCCGCCCGACGCCGCGAACTGGATCGTCGACACCGGCACGTCCTACCCCGGCGGCCCCGCCAACTGGGGCACCGGCGAGATCCAGACGTACACCGACAGTCCGGAGAACCTCCAGAAGGACGGCAACGGCAACCTCACCATCACGCCCCGCCGCAACGCCTCCGGCGGCTGGACCTCCGCCCGCATCGAGACCCAGCGCACCGACTTCCAGGCCCCGGCCGGCGGTGTCCTGCGCATCGAGGCCCGGATCCAGATGCCGAACGTCACCGGCGCCGAAGCCCTCGGCTACTGGCCCGCGTTCTGGACCCTCGGCGACGCCTACCGCGGCAACTACTGGAACTGGCCGGGCATCGGCGAGTTCGACATCATGGAGAACGTCAACGGCATCGACAGCGTCTGGGGCGTGCTGCACTGCGGCACCGCGCCCGGCGGTCCGTGCAACGAGAACAACGGCCTCGGCGCCTCCCGCGCCTGCCCGGGCGGCAGTTGCCAGTCCGGCTTCCACGAGTACGCCCTGGAGCTGGACCGCAGCGGCCCCGTCGAGGAACTGCGCTGGTACGTGGACGGGCAGCAGTACCACTCCGTCAACGCCGACCAAGTGGGCGCCGGGACCTGGGCGAACCTCGCCCACCACGGCCACTTCCTGCTCCTCAACGTCGCCATGGGCGGCGCCTTCCCCGACGGCGTGGCCGGCCACGCCACCCCCACCGACGCCACCCGGCCCGGCGTGCCGATGACCGTCGACTACGTGTCCGTCGAGCAGTCCGGAGGTGCCGCCGAATGATCTCGCGACGCAGGCTGCTGGGTGGTCTGGCCGTCGCGTCCGCCGCCGCGGGGACACCTCTGGTGCTCTCCGCGGCGCGGGCGGGCGGCGCCGCCGCGGCCCTCGGCGTGACCGTCGTCAACAAGACGGGTGCGTACGAGAACTCCTCCATCAGCATCTACGTCGTCGGCAACGAGGGCGGCCGGCAGGTCCGCCTCACGCCCGACGGGTCGCTCGCGCCCATCGCGCTCGGCGACAACGGCCCCGACGGCTACACCGACTACGCCATCCCCTTCGCCGGCAGCGGCGACACGGGCCTCACGCTGCCGAACATGTCCGGCCGCCTCTACGTGGCCCTCGGCGGCAAGCTGAAGATGAAGGCCGTCACGGACGGCGCCGGCAACGCGGCCCTCGCGTACCCGGCCGGCTGGGTCGCCACCGACCCCAACTACCCCGTGCTGCACGACTGCATGGAGTTCACGCTCAACGACGCCGGCATGTTCTGCAACACCACCATGGTCGACATGTTCAGCGTGCCGATGTCCATCCACCTGACGGGCGCCGACGACCAGACGACCGGGGCGCTCAAGGACGGCGCCAGGCAGCAGGTGTTCGACACCCTGGCGGGCACCGAGGGCTTCGGCCGGCTGGTGGACGGGGACGGGCTGCGGGTCATCGCCCCCGGGCACGGCCTGGACGCCGGGCTGTTCGACGGCGCGTACCTCGACGGGTACGTGGACGAGGTCTGGTCGGCGTACGCGGGCAAGGACCTGAAGGTCACCACGAACGCCGGTACCTTCACCGGCCGCGTCGCCGGCGACCGGCTGTCCTTCACCGGCCCCGCCGACGTCGCCTTCGACCGGCCGCCCACCCGCGACGTGCTGTTCTGCGACGGCAAGCTCGCCGCCCCCAACGACGGCACCACGGGCCCCGTCGCCGCGATCCTCGGCGCCGCGCTCAACCGCACCACCCTGCGCGACCACGCCGACCAGCCGGTCACGGACGCGTCCGCCTTCTACGGCACCGGTGTCTCCAACCACTACGCGCGGGTGATGCACGAAGTGTCAAAGGACGGGCGGGCGTACGGGTTCGCCTTCGACGACGTGTCCGGCTTCGCGTCGTACATCGAGGACCGGGCGCCGCAGCAGCTCACGCTGACGCTGACGCCCTTCTGACACCCACGGGAGCCGGCGGGGGGCAGCGGGAGCCCGCCGGCTTCCGCGGGGCCGCGGGGGCCGCGGCAGGCCGTGGGCTGTCCGGTGGTCAGGGCCGGGCAGCCCGCGGCCGGCGGCGCGCGCGGGGCCCGCCGCCGCGCCGGGGATCAGCAGCGGGACGTCACGCGCTGCTCACCGACAGCTTGGCCGCGAAGCCCAGGAACGCCGTCCCCGCCGCCGCCGACATCCCCGCCGTCAGCCGCCGCCTGCGGCGGAAGAGGGCGGCGAGGTGCGTACCGCTGAAGATCAGGGCCGTCAGGTACGTGATGCTGAACAACTGCGCCCACGCTGCCAGCACGACGAACGTCAGCTCCGGGTGCACGTACGCCGGGTCGATGAACTGCACGAAGAAGGAGACGAAGAAGAGGATCGCCTTCGGGTTCAGCAGGCTGACGACGAACGCCCGGCGGTACGGGCGCTCCATCTCCTCCCGCGCCGGCTCCGCCCGCGCGGCTTCCCCCTCCGCCCGCGCGACGGCCCGCACCTCGCGCTCGCGCCACATCCGCCACGCCCCGCGCAGCATCCCGACCGCCAGCCACGTCAGATACCCGGCGCCCGCGAACTTGACGACGGCGAACGCCGCCGGGCTCGCCTGCAGCAGCGAGGCCACGCCGCCCGCGGAGAGCACCATGAGCACCATGTCGCCGCACATCACGCCGCCCGCCGCGCGGTACCCGGCGCGGGCGCCGCGGCGGGCGGCGACGGAGACGACGTAGAGGGAGTTGGGGCCCGGGAGCAGGATGATCAGGGCGAGCCCGGCGAGGTACGTCGACAGATCCGTGACTCCAAGCATGCGGGCCAGGCTGCCATGTACCCGCCTATCCGACGAATCGATTATCGGGCAATCCCGCATGCCGGACAGGGGCGGTCCCGGGCACCGGCCGGTTAGGCTCGTCTGTGGATCACCGGTCACGGCGGAGGGGGCCCGTACGGCATGAACGGCACGGTCACAGCGGTCTGCAGCAGCGGCGAGTACACCTTCCACAAGCCTTCGCGCGAGTCGATCACCCTGCTCGCCGGCCTCGGCGTCGAGGGCGACGCGCACGCCGGCGTCACGGTCAGGCACCGCTCCCGGGTCGCCCGCGACCCGTCCCAGCCGAACCTGCGCCAGGTGCACCTGACCCACGAGGAGCTGTTCGCCGAGGTCGCCGGGGCGGGCTTCGCCGTACGCCCCGGGGAGCTCGGCGAGAACGTCACCACCCGGGGCGTCGACCTGCTCGGCCTGCCCACCGGCACGCTGCTGCACCTCGGTGCCGAGGCCGTCGTGGAGGTCACCGGGCTGCGCAACCCGTGCCACCAGATCGACGACTTCCAGAGCGGGCTGCTCAAGCAGGTCGTCGGCCGGGACGCGGCCGGGAACGTGGTGCGCAAGGCGGGCGTGATGAGCGTGGTGCTGACGGGCGGTGTGGTACGTCCCGGAGACCCGGTCGTCGTGGTGCTGCCGGACGCCCCGCACCGCCCGCTGGAGAAGGTCTGAGCGCCTTCCCGGGACGACGTCAGCCCGCGCCCCGGCCCGCGCCGGTCTCCGTGACCGCGGACGCGCCGATCACCTCGCCGTCCGCGTCCAGCGCCTCCGCCTGCACGTAGGCCGCGTCCGCCGCGTCCGCCGGCAGGGCGACGTCCGTGTCGAGCCCGTCCCACGGCTCGCGGGCGACGGGCCGCAGCTCGTCCCGCGCGTCGCCGGCCAGCACCCGCCAGCCGGCGACCTCCGTGGCGCCGTTCCACACGGCGTGCGCGTCGCCGGACGCGCCGTCGATCCGTACCTCCGGCGCGGTCTCCGGCTCGCCCTTCCACTCGTCGCGGTAAGTGCGGTACGAGCTGTACTCGTCCGGGAAGACGGCGTCGAACACCAGCCGCCCGGCCGCGTCGAACTCCGAGATCCGGCCCGCCGAACCCCAGCCGACCAGGGTGTTGCCGTTGGGCAGCCCCTGGCTGCCGCCGGTGACGGCGGTGGAGACGCGGTCCGGGTGCACGAGCTGGCGCTCCAGCTCCGCGGTGCCCGCGCGCGGGTCGATGCGCAGCCAGGCGACCCGGGTCTCGTAGCCGTCGGAGTGCATGTTCTGGTTGTCGAACATGCGGTACGTGCCGTCGCCTACGGCCACGACGTCGTGCTGGGCGATGGTGCGCGCGCCCGCGCCGAGCCGGAAGTCGCTGTTCTTGCCGCCGAGCCGCCAGACGATCTCGCCGGTCTCCCGGTCGAGCTTGTAGACGGTACTGGTGCCGACGGCGGAGACGAGGAGGTCGCCGTCGGTGTCGAGGGAGACGGAGTTGGTGTGCAGGTAGTCGAAGGGGCGGGTGCCGGCGCGGCCCGAGGGCCGCTCGTCGGACTCCTGCAGCGGTACGTGGTCGAGGCTGCGCCACTCCAGCAGCGGCTCGCCGGTGGCGAGGTCCAGCTCCCACACGACGCTCTCCAGCACGTCTCCGTCCGCGGGGCCGCCGACCGGGGTGAGGTCGTAGGGCCGCTGCTGGTAGCTGACGACCAGGGCGGTGCCCTGCGGGGTGAGCCGGAACTCGTGCAGGTCGATGCTCTGTTCCGGGTCGGGGGAGCGGACGGTGGCGATGATGTCGTAGTTCTCGTCGGCGATGTAGCCGACGCCCTCGCCGAGTCCCGCGTTGTCGCTCCTGCCCTGCCACCAGGTGAGGACCTTGCGGCCGCGGTACTCCTGCACGCGGAAGTCGGCGACGTACTCGTTCTGCGGGACGCGGTGGTACCAGACGGGCCGGCCCCGGTCGTCGACGATCTGGGGCCCACGGCCCGCCTCTGGCGGCGGTTCCTCGCCGGGCGGCCCGACCCGGCCGGGGTTCTTCTGCGGTCCGACGAACAGCAGTCCTTCGCCCATGCCGGGGCGGCGCTCCAGCACGTCGAGGGGCGCGGGCGGCTGCCCGGACGGCTCCTCGGCGGCGGGTGCGGCCGCGCCGCGCACGGCGGCCGGCTCCGCGGCCCGTTCCGCGGCCGCCGCGGGCGGGAGGGCGGCGACGAAACCGCCGAGGATGATCGCGGTGCACGTACGCGCCCGCCGACGGGACACACGACGGGATCCGCGGCGGGTCACGCGGCGGGATGCATGAGGGGTGGGCATGTCTCTCCCGGAGGTGGGGGGCCTCCACGTCTACCAACCGCGCGGTGACAGAGCGGTCACTCCTGGGGCGCGGGGGGCGGCTCCGGCCGCGGTGGCGCGCCGGGGGCGCCCGTCCGAATTAGTCTGATATGCGTGCCCCAACGCATCCTGCACACCGCCGACGCCGAGGACGCCCCGCTCCGCGCCGCCCTGCGCCGGCTGCGCACCGAAGAGGACGTGCCCGCGGCGTTCCCGCCCGAGGTGCTCGCCGAGGCCGACCGCGCCGCGAAGGCCCCCCGGCTGCCCGAGCGGGACGCGACCGACATCCCGTTCTACACGGTCGACCCGCCCGGCTCCCGCGATCTGGACCAGGCCCTCCACGTCGCCCGCCGGGGCGGCGGCGGCTTCCGCATCCACTACGCCATCGCCGACGTCGCCGCCTTCGTCACCCCCGGCGGAGCCCTCGACGCCGAGGCCCACCGCCGCGTGACGACGCTCTACTTCCCCGACGCCCGCGTGCCCCTGCACCCCGGGCAGCTCTCCGAGGGCGCCGCCAGCCTGCTGCCCGACCAGACGACCCCCGCGCTGCTCTGGGAGATCGACCTCGACTCCAGCGGCCAGGTCGCCGAGGCCACGGTCGCCCGCGCGCTGGTACGCAGCCGCGCGCGGCTCGACTACGGGGGCGTACAGCAGACGATCGACGAGGGCACCGCGGAGGAGCCGGTGGCGCTGCTGCGCGACGTCGGCCTGCTGCGCGAGGAGGTGGAGCGCGAACGCGGCGGGATCTCGCTCGGCGTACCGGAGCAGGAGGTGGTGCGCCGCGCCGGCCGCTACACGCTGGAGTACAGCGCCCCGCTGCCCGCGCACGGTTGGAACGCGCAGGTGTCACTCCTCACCGGCATGGCCGCCGCGGACCTGATGCTCGCCTCCGGCACCGGCATCCTGCGTACGCTACCGCCCGCACGCCGCGGCGCCCTGACGTATCTGCACCGGATCGCCCGCGCGCTGGACATCGACTGGCCCGAGGGCCTCGACTACCCCGAACTGCTCCGCTCCCTCAACCCGCAGATGGCCAACCACGCGGCGTTCCTCCAGGACTGCACCGCGCTGCTGCGCGGCGCGGGGTACACCGTCTTCGACGGCGAGCCGCCGGCGCGGCAGGACGCGGTGCACGCCGCGGTGGCCGACGAGTACGCGCACTGCACGGCGCCGCTGCGGCGGCTCGCCGACCGGTACGCCCTGGAGCTGTGCGTGGCGGCGGCGGCCGGCGAGCCGCCGCCGGAGTGGGTGCGCGAGGCGCTGGGCGGCCTCCCGGAGCTGATGGTGCGGGGCGCGCAGCGGGCGGGGCGGCTGGAGCGGGAGTGCGTGGACCTCGTGGAGGCGGCGCTCATGAGCGGGCGGATCGGGGAGGTCTTCGACGGGTACGTGGTGGAGGTGGACGAGCGCCGCCCGACGCGGGGGACGGTGCAGCTCTACGAACCGGCCGTCATCGGCCGCGTGGACGCGGAGGGGCCGGAGGGCGCGCCGGTGCCGTCGGCGGCCGGAGAAGCCGCGGCAGCCGCGGAACGCGCGGCACCTGCGGCCGGCGAAGCACCCGCGGTCGGTGCGCCATCCGCCGACTCCGCGGAGCCTCCGGAACCCGCGGAGCCCCCGGAGTCCGCGGAACCCCCGGACTCCGCCGACGCCGCCGGGCCTCCCGTCCGCGCCTGGCCCGCGCCCGGCGAGCCGTTGCCGCTCGGCCACCGCGTCCGGGTCCGGCTCACGGCGGCGGAGCCCGGGGTGTCGCCCGTACGCTTCGCGCCGGCGCCCTGACCGGGCAGCGGCGCGCCGCCGCGCTCGCCCTCCCCCTCCCCCGCCTCCTCGCGCGCCGCCCGCGCCGCGCGCAGGGCGTCGACCACCGGCTGCGGGTCGTCCGCGTAGAACTTCAGCACCCGCGCCTCCGCGGGCTTCCCCAGCGGCCGCACGAACGCCACCGGCTCCGTCAGCTCCACGGTCACCGACGTCTGCCCCCCGACCGCGAGGTGCGCCGTGCCGTCGTCGTCCAGCCGCAGCAGCCCGCCCCCGTCGGGGAAGCGGCGGTCCACCCGGGCGTTCGCGATCAGCTCTGCCGGTACGGGGATGTCCAGCAAAACCCCGTACCGTACGCGCAGCGAGCCGTCCGCGCCGACGACATGCGGCCGGACCACGCAGGCCGCCTGGAGCGCGAGGATGAAGTAGATGCCCCAGATGTCGAGGACCAGCACCACGGCGTGCACCACCGGCCAGGGGATGACGAGGGCGAGCGCCACGGTCTCGATGACCGAGACGAAGAGGAAGCCGTAGAACGTGAACGCCTGCCCGGAGGCGTACGGGACGGCGGTGTCGCCGGGGCCGATCCCGTGCTTCGGGCGGCGGGCGAGCCAGCGCAGGGTGGCGGTGAAGAGCTTCACCTCGTGCACGGTCAGCTTGCGCACGGCGGCCGGGACGCTGTCCCGTACCGCCTCCAGACCCGCCGCGCGGGGCGCGAGGCCCGCGCCCCGGTGGCGGCGGAAGTCGGCGGCCAGCAGCGTGACCAGGGCCGCGGTGACCAGCACGACGGCCACCTCGACGGCGAGCATCACCGGCTCCGGGATGCGGACGCCCGAGGCGAGGCAGAGCACGAGCACTAGCTCGCCCGGTACGAGCGAGGCCAGGGCCCAGCGGACCGTACGGCGCAGCGCGTTCACGACGCACTCTCCCCGCGCCGCCGCTCCGCGTGCCCGGCCCCGCCCGCCTCGCCGGCCCCGCCCGGCCGCTCTCCGAGCAGGGCCATCGCCCGGCGCATGACCTCGGCCTGCGCCGGGGGGAAGTCCGCGAAGAACATCTCCGCGAAGGCTTCCCCGCCTTCGGCACCGTCCTGGTCCGCGGCGGCACCGGCCGCGTCCGGCCCCGCGGCCATCAGCGCCAGCGCCTCGTCGGGCAGGGCGGCGACCACGTCCCGTGCCAGCTCCTCGACGCGCGGGTCCGTGGTCTCGGCGTCGGCCAGCTCGTCGAGCCGGGCGTAGACGTCGTACGCGCGCGTCATCGCGTCCGGGTCGGCGCTGAGCGCGTGCAGCAGCGCGTCGAGCCAGCCCCGGTGCGCTTCGTCCGCCGTGGTGTCCAGCAGCGCGAGCAGCTCGCGCTCCTTCGCGGCGCTCGCCGGCTCCGGGACGCCGAGCCGCGCGGAGGTGCGGGACATGTCCGCGAACACCGCCGCCAGCTCCGGCGACACCGGGCCCTCGGCGGTCAGCCCGCCGCCCTCCGCGTACCGCAGCAGCTCGGCGAGGCGGACGCGGCGCCGCCGGATGGCGGCCTCCTGCCGGGCGAGGTCGGCGTCCAGCTCGGCGAGGATCTCGTGCAGTTCCTTGCCGATGTCGTCGGCGAGCGCGTCGCGGACCTCGTCCAGGCTGAGGCCCAGCTCGGTCAGGCGGCGGACGCGGGCCAGCTCGACGGCGTCGCGCAGGGTGTAGACGCGGTAGCCGTTGGCCCGGCGGGCGGGCTCGGGCAGCAGCCCGATGCGGTGGTAATGCCGCACGGTACGGGTGGTGACCCCGGCGAGCGCGGCGAGCTCTCCGATTCGCATGACCTCAGTAGAAACGTTGACGTCGCGACAAGGTCAAGCGACGGGCCGGGGCCACCGGGCCGGTCAGGCGGTGCCGCCTCGCTCCCCCGCGTCGGCCGTGGCCACCGCGTCCGCGCCGGTCACCTCGTCCGCTGCGGCGCACAGGTCGTCCCACAGCGCCCGTACGTGCCGCTCCTCGGTCTCCAGCCCGCCGACCGCGACCCGCAGCAGATAGCGGCCGTCGACCACCGCGTGGGTGACGTACGAGCGCCCGCCGGCGTTGATCCGCTCCAGCACCGCCTTCGTCGCGGCGTTGTCGGCGTCGGTGCCGCGGCCGGTGACGGCGTACAGGCACACCAGCGCCAGGCTCCGCGGCACCCCCAGCGCGAAGCGCGGGTCGGCCGCCGCCCAGGACTCCAGGTCCGCGGCCAGCCCGACGTGCCGGCGCACGTGGTCCCGTATGCCCGCGAGGCCGAAGTGGCGCAGCACCGTCCACAGCTTCAGCGCGCGGAAGCGGCGGCCGAGGGGGAGGTGCCAGTCGCGGTAGTCGACGACGGCGCCGGACTCGCTGGCGGCGTTGCGCAGGTACTCGGGCAGCACGGTCAGGGCGCCGACGAGGGTGGCGCTGTCGCGGGTCCAGAAGAGATTGCAGTCGAAGGCGGTGAGCAGCCACTTGTGCCCGTCGGCGCTGTACGAATCGGCCAGCCCGGCGCCGTCGAAGAGCCCGCGGTGCTCGGGGCAGAACGCGGCGGCGCCGGCCCACGCGGCGTCGACGTGCAGCCAGATGCCGTGCTCGGCGCAGACCGCGGCGACCTCGCGCACCGGGTCGACGGCGCCGGTGGAGGTGGTGCCGATGGTGGCGCAGACCATCACCGGGCGGCGGCCGGCCGCCAGGTCCTCGCGTACGGCGGCGGCCAGCGCGCCGGGCGCCATCGTCTGGCCGCCGTCGCCGCCGGGCGGCACGATCCGTACCGCGTCCGCGCCCAGGCCCGCGGCGATCGCGGCCTTCTCCAGCGAGGAGTGGGTGTGCGCCGAGACGTACAGCACCTCGCGTCCGTCCCGGCCCGCCGTCCGCCAGGCGCCGCCGGAGCCGCGGTGCAGCGCGGCAAGCAGCGCGACCAGCGAGGACGAGGACGCCGAGTCCTGGATGACGCCGCCGCCACCGCCGGCGAAGGTGAACCCGGCGGGCAGTCCGGTGGCGTCGGCGAGCTGGTCGAGCAGGTGCTGCTCCAGCTCCGTACAGGCCGGGGACGTCGACCAGAGCATGCCCTGGGAGCCGAGGCCGGTGGAGAGCATGTCGCCGAGGAGGGAGGCGAGGGAGGCGTTCGCGGGGAAGTACGCGAAGAAGCCGGGGTGCTGCCAGTGCGTGGACCCGGGCACCACGACGCGGTCCATGTCGGCCAGCACCCCGGTCAGCGGCTCGCCCTCCTCCGGCAGCTTCGCCGGCAGTTGCCCGCGCACCCAGCCGGGCTCGACGCCGGGGAGCACCGGGAGGTCGCCGACGCGGGCGCGGTAGTCGGCGATCCAGTCGACGTAGGCGTGGCCGAGCTCGCGGAACTCTTCTGGGGACAGATCTCGCTGCGACATCCGCGCATCGTAGGCAGCCGCGGAATCCCGCTGGCAAGGGGCGTACGGCATCGCGCACAATGCGACGCATGAGCGGTCAGGGGGGCGGGCGGGGGCCCGAGGAGTACGCGCGCTGGACACGGACGCCGCTCGGCGCGGGCCAGTCCCTGTACCTGATGACGGCGTGCTTCACCGCCCACCGCTACGCGCCGCACGCGCACCACGAGTTCGCCGTCGGGGTGTGCACGGACGGCGCCGAGATCATCGACTACCGCGGCGAGCGGATCCGGGCCCGGCCCGGCAGCATCGTCGTCCTCGGCCCCGGCGAGGCGCACACCGGCGGCCCGGCGGGCGACGAGGGGTACGCGTACCGCGCGTTCTACCCCTCCATGGCGCTGCTGACCGACGGCGCCTGCACCGACGCGCACTTCGCCGAGCCGGTCATCGACGACCCGGCCCTGGCCGCCGCGCTGCGCGCCGCGCACGTCGCGGTCGAGCGGGGCGCGGAGCCGCTGGAGGCGGAGTCGCGGCTGCCGTGGCTGCTCGCCGCCCTGGCCCGCCGGCACGGCCGCGCCCGCCCGGCGGCGTGCGCGGCGCTGGGGAGCGGCGTGGCCCGTGCGGTACGGGACCGGCTGGCGGACGAGCTGACGGACCCGCCTTCGCTGGCGGCGATCGGCTGCGACCTGGGGCTTTCCCGGTACCAGGTGCTGCGGGCGTTCCGGGACACCATGGGCATGCCCCCGTACGCCTGGCTGGCGCAGCACCGGGTGGAGCGGGCGCGCGGGCTGCTGGAGGCGGGGCACCGGCCGGCGGAGGTGGCGGGTCTGGTGGGGTTCGCGGACCAGGCGCATCTGACGCGGTGGTTCCGGCGGGTGCTGGGGGCCACACCGGCGGCGTACACCAGGAGCGTCCGGGCGTAGGGGCCGCGGCCCGCAACGGCATTCAAGACAGCGGTGCTTCCGCCGCGGAGGCTGGAGCGCATGACTGCACGCGGCTGGGTCCTGTTCCTCCTCATGGGCGTCATCTGGGGAGTCCCGTATCTGATGATCAAGGTGGCGGTGGACGCGGTGTCGCCGTCGGGGGTCGTGTTCGTACGGTGCGCGCTGGGCGCGCTCGTCCTGCTGCCGCTCGCGCTGCGCGGCGGAGGGCTGGTCCGTACCGTACGGACGCACTGGGCGCCGATGCTGGCGTTCGCCTGCATCGAGATCATCGGCCCGTGGTGGACCCTGACCGACGCCGAACGCCAACTGTCCAGCGCCATGGCCGGCCTGCTGATCGCCGCGGTGCCGACCATCGGCGTGATCCTCGCCCGGCTCCTCGGCGACCAGGAGCGGCTGGGCCGCCGCCGCTGGCTGGGCCTCGGGCTGGGCCTGGCGGGCGTCGCGGTGCTGGCGGCGCCGGAGTTGAGCGGCGGCTCGGCGTGGGCGATCACGGAGGTCATGCTCACCGCCCTCGGCTACGCCACCGCCCCGCTGATCATCGCCCGCCGGCTGAAGGACGTACCGACGCTCCAGCTCATCGCGCCCTGCCTGCTGCTGGCCGCGATCGTCTACGCCCCCGCGGGCATCGCCACCTGGCCGGACACGACGCCGTCGGGCAAGGTGCTGGCGTCGCTCGTGGGCCTGGGGGTGCTGTGCACGGCGCTGGCGTTCGTGGTCTTCCTGGAGCTGATCCGCGAGGTGGGCCCGACCCGCGCGGTGGTCTTCACGTACATCAACCCGGCGGTGGCGGTCGCGGCGGGCGTCGCGTTCCTGGACGAACCGCTGACGGGCTCCATCGCCGCGGCCTTCGTCCTGATCCTGGCGGGCTCCTTCCTGGCCACCGCGGCGGGCGGGGGCGGGGTCCCGGGCCCGGCGGCGGACCCGGGCGGCGGCGAGGAGACCGTGGCTGCGACTAACATGGGCCTTACGGCGGACGAGCCGGCCGGGCGGTCGCGTCGGTCCCACCCAGGGATCGCCGAGGAACGTCCGGGCTCCACAGGGCAGGGTGGTGGGTAACGCCCACCCGGGGTGACCCGCGGGACAGTGCCACAGAAAACAGACCGCCGGGGGCGTACAGCTCCCGGTAAGGGTGAAACGGCGGTGTAAGAGACCACCAGCGCCCGGGGTGACCCGGGCGGCTAGGTAAACCCCACCCGGAGCAAGGTCAAGAGGGGCCGCGGAAGCGGCCCTGCGCGGACGATCGAGGGCGGCCCGCCCGAGTCCGCGGGTAGACCGCACGAGGCCGGTGGCAACACCGGCCCTAGATGGATGACCGCCTCCCCGGCGGCCGCAAGGCCCCCGGGAGACAGAACCCGGCGTACAGGCCGACTCGTCCGCCTCCACGGCCCTGATCCGGGTGTTCACCCGGATCAGGGCCGTTTTCCACGCCGCTATGCGCAACGTCTCTACCTGCGGTTTCCCGGGAGTTCCCGCGCGTTTGTTCAATTGATGCCTAACGCGATCTTGGCGCCGGAGCCCAGGTGGAACGAGCGGAGGAGCGTGCGCGAACCCGAGAGCTCGTAACACGATCTTGTTGAAGTCTGCCGGCCATGTCTGAAAGATCTGGGGCAGGATCAGTTGTTGAGCAGGGATTCTGCGATCGCGACGGATGATGACGCGATCACGGTCTCGCCGTCGTCGATGTCCCAAAGCGAGTTCTGTAGCAGCCGTCCGAGCGTCCAGCCGGTCGTGCGTGCGCGGTCCAAGTCGAGGACCTCGGTGAGCAGGTCGAAGCGGCGCCTTACTACTCGCGATACATCGCTCTTCGCGACGACGTCGTCCCACTTGCTGTCCAAGGCCGGCCAGAGGTCGAAGCCCGGGTCCCCGGCGAGTGGTTCAGGATCGATGGCAAGCCACGGCTCACGTTGCGCGGCGAGAACGTTGTCGTAGTGCAGATCCCAATGCAGGATCCGGTCTCCGGGCTCGCCTACCAGTTCGTTCACCGCTGACGCCCAACCGCACAGGAGTTGCCGGTCTTCCGGGTCAGCCAGCGCCGCCATCGCCTCGGGAACCCTCTCCAACATCTCCGTGGCGATATCCCCGAGGCTGCGTAGTCCCTGCGGCGCGGGGACGCAGACCAGCCGGGCCTGGAGCTCGGCGAGAATGCCCATCGCAACGTCGTCGTCCTCAAGCGAAGCCAGCGTACGGGCAGCCTCCAGCCGCTCCAGGAGCATCGTGCTGCTTTCGGGATCGTGGTCGAGCAACCGCACCATCCCCTCGCCGTTCCAGGTTCGCAGCCCGATGAGCGCGGCGTTGGTCTCTGCTCTGGGCATCTGCAGCTTGAGGACCGCGCGCGTGCCGTCCTTGCGCAGCACCGGCAGCACCAGCGAGGCTTCCCCTGCCCGGAGCGCGCCGTCCCGTTTCAGCTCCCAGCAGTCCAGGAACTCCGCAGCGAGGGCCGGCAGGCCGGCGATCCAGTCCCGGCCTTCCTCGCCGAAACCTCTGGCGTAGGACAGCGCCAGGGGCTGAGGGACCTCGACCGCTTCTGACGTGCTCAAATCATCTACCTTTCCAGACGTGCGTCCGTTGCCGACAGGTCGCGACACGGGCACCGAGCGCGCCGTCATGCCGTGTGGCGGCATCCGGCGAGGAGGAGGGCGACCATGCGCTTGGCGTCGGCCTGACCGTAGTCGGGGCCGGTGATGCAGAGGTTTCCGATGGCGCGCATGAGCGTGTAAGCGGTGAGACCGGGGCGGAGTTCGCCGTCGGCGGCGCAGGCGTCGAGCAGCGTCGCACAGGCCGGGACCAGGGTGTCGAGCATGAGGGCGTGGAGGTTCTCCAGCCCCGGGTCTCCGGACCCCAGCGCGGCCCCGAGGCCGTGCTTCGTCACGAGGAATTCCACGAACGCATCCGTCCATAGGGTCAGCGCGGTGAACGGCGAGACGGATTCCTCAAGGAGCCGGGGCGCGAGAGCGGCGCAGGCGTCGATCTGGTGCCGATAGACGGCGGTGACGAGGTCCGCGCGGGTCGGGAAGTTCCGGTAGACCGTGCCGACACCGACACCGGCGCGTTCGGCGATGTCACGGACAGGCGCCTGGACGCCCTGCTCGACGAAGACCGCCGCAGCAGCCTCCAGTACGCCGCTGCGGGTGCGCTGCGCCTGCGCTTGGCGTACCCCGACCGACTCCGGCACGGAGTCCTCCTTTGCTCGCGGAACAATGTTCCGCTAACTTTGACGGAACAGCGTTCCGTCAAAGTATGACAGAGCCACTCCGCAGAGAAAGCGCAGGTCTCCCATGTCTTCCCGCCCCCTCGGCCGGCAGCTCGTCTCGGTCAAGCCCATCCCCGTTCCCGCACCCGGCCGCGGCATCGAGCTGCAGGTGAAGGTCACCGCCCCGCGGTCGGGGCAGAACCTGCCCGTGATCGTCTTCTCCCACGGCAACGCGTGGTCCCTGGACGGGTACGAGCCCCTCGTCGACCGGTGGGCCGCCGCCGGATTCGCCGTGGTGCAGCCCACCCACCTGGACTCCCGCCGCAACGGCATCGGCTGGGACGACCCGCGCTTCGCCACCATCTGGCGGGTGCGGATCGCCGATCTCCACGCGATCCTCGACAACCTCGGCGGCATCCTGGCCCAGGCCGGCCTGGAGACCCGCGTCGACCACGAGCACACCGCCGTGGTCGGCCACTCCTGGGGCGCCCAGACCGCGGGCGCCATCCTCGGTGCCCGTGTACTCGACGCCGACGGCGTTCCCGGCCAGGACTTCTCCCACTCCGCGGTGTCGGCCGGTGCGCTGATCGCCGCGGCCGGAGCAGGCGACACCCTCACCCCGTTCGCCGCCGAGAACCTCCCGTTCATGAAGCCGCACTTCGCCACCATGGCCACCCCGGCCCTGGTCGTCGCGGGCGGAAAGGACCAGTCGCAGCTCTCCACCCGGGGCCCGGAGTGGTTCACCGACGCCTACCACCTCAGCCCGGCCCCCAAGAGCCTGCTCACCATCGCCGAGGCCGAACACACCATGGGCGGCATCGCCGGCGAAAAGGTCGCCGAGACCACCGACGAGGACCCTGCCCGCGTCGTCCTCCTCGCCGACGCGATCTCCGCCTACCTCCGTGCGGCCCTCGGCCTCGACGACGCCGAGTGGACCGCCCTCGGCAGCACCGCCGAGGACGGCGACGGTACGTGGAGCATCGCCAGCAAGTAAGCCCAGCCCTGCGGTCGGAGGACAACACCCGGCGCCGAGCGGTCGAGTAGCAGAACGCCCCGGACCGGTCGGCGAGAGGGCGGCGGTCCTCGGAGCCGCCCCCTCGCCTCTGCTTACAGCCCGGTCCGCTCCGGGTCGCGCAGCGGCCGCAGCGCCGCCGGGCGTCTCGCTGCCGTCAGACGATCGTTTGCCGACGGGTACCGCGGGTGAGGGCGTCGCGGCCTCGGGCATTGCGCGTCGGTGTCGAAGGTCGGGCTTCGGGTCAGGCCGGTGGTTCGGGGGTGTATCCGGCGAGCATGGTCTGGACGGCCTCTTCGACGGCGTGGTGGATGTCGGAGGCTGTGGGGTTCCAGCCGGTCAGCAGCATGCGGGGCCACAGGGCGTAGTTGGCGATCATGCCGAGGAACTGGTTCGCGGCGCTCTCGGCGTCGGGCACGTCGGCGTTGCCCGCCTCGTGCGCGACCGCCTCGACCGGCAGATGACGGACCTACGGGACGTGCGCAGGCGGCTGGACGACTTCATCACCGAGGCGCGCGATCACGAGGGACCCGGAAGTCCCTCCTGAAGCAGGGGGCGGTGGTCCGGGCCGGCAACTGATACGTCGCAGGCACCGGGGACGTGTCCGCGAAGTGACCGCTCCGCTGCCGGCTCAGCAGAAGCGGTCAACGGCCGTGACGGAGCTCCGGCCGACGACTCCCCACAGCCGCGAACGCCGGTCTCCGGGGTCGCCCGCCGGGACCGCGGCCACGCGGCTTCGCCGGTTTGGACGCCTACAGGTGGTTGACGTAGAAGTCGGTGAGCCGTTCGACGGCAGCGTCGACGTAAGCGGGCTCGTCGTACATCTCGTAGTGGCCGGCACCCTCGATCACCATGAGGTCGACCGGATTGGGGGCCGTCTTCCACAACTGCATCCCCGCCTCGTAGGAGCCGGTGTTGCCGACGCGTCCGGCGAGGATGACCTGCAGTGGCTGGGTCATGAGACGGTCGACCAAGTGGAACGCGTCGTAGCCCAGCAGGAGGGAGTCGCCGCGCGACAGGCGGCGGTTCGTGGAGTGCTCGTTACCGCCCCGCTCGGTGCGGTAGTAGGTGATGGCCTGAGTGGTGTCGATGTCGGTCAGGCCGGATGCCGCGGCGTCCTCCAGGGTGTCGGGCAGCCAGTTCACCCGGGCCGTCTCGCCGGAGCGGGCCTCTTCGATGCGCGCGTCGGCGAGGGCGTCGAGTGCGGCGGCCGGGCCGTGGGGCTGGAAGCTGCGGAACGACGTGCCCATGTTGCCGGGGACCACCGTGCCGACCGCTTTGATGCGGTGGTCCGTGCGGGCGGTGTGCACGGCGTAGCCGCCGCCGGCGCAGATGCCGAGGACGCCGATGCGCTGTGGGTCGACACCGGGGGTCGTGGTGAGTGCGTCGATGGCGTAGGAGATGTCCTCACCGCGGCGGTAGGGGTCTTCGAGGTCGCGGGGCTCGCCTCCGCTCTGCCCTTGGTGAGCGGGATCGAAGACGAGAGCCGCGATGCCGCGGGCGGCGAGGCGGGACGCGTAGTTCGCACCGATCTGCTCCTTCACGCTGCTGCCGGGCGTGGAGACCACCACGGCGCGCGGGGACACGGCGCTGTCGGGCAGGTGAAGGTCGGCCGCGAGCTCGATCGGTCCACGGGGGATCGCGAGGTGCTGAAGCATGGTGAGCGCCCTTCGTGAGATCATTGTTCCACAGCCACACCAGTACAAAAACTGTACTGATACGACTTGGAACTAATACAGAACGGTACCACTCGCGGAGGGAGCCGCATGGCGGTCGACGGTGCGAAGCTGTGGACGCTGAACCAGCGGCTGCTGAGCGCCGTGATGGATGCCTGCACGGAGGAACTGGCCGATCTCGGGCTGGAGACGAAGGAGTTCTTCGTCCTGGCGGAGGTGGCCGCGTCGCCGTACCCGGCAGAGATCGCGGCGGCACTGCTGCTGCCCAAGGCGAGCGTGACGGTCTATGTCCGCAACCTCGTCGCCAAGGGGTTCATCCGGCGCGAGATCGACGACGCGGACCTGCGGCGTCACCGTCTCGTACTGACCTCCGCGGGCACGAGGGCGCGAGACCGAGCACTCGCAGCTCTGGCGGCGGAGTACGACCGGAGGCTGGCGAGGATCACCCCGCAGGACCGCACCGAACTGCAGCGCATCCTCCAGGAGATGCTCTCGACAGGGTGATGCGTCAAGGCGGTCCGAAGTGCCCCGCGACTGGATCGACCGTACCGGCCGACTCGTCCGCCTTCACGGCCCCGACCCGGGTGTTCACCCGGATCAGGGCCGTTTTCCACGCCACGCTGCGTACCGTCTCGCTTGATCAAACGCCGGAGGTACGGCAGAGCCGGCTGCCGCCTCCTCCGCCACCGCGTCCTCCCCGGCTGACCGCGACGCTCCGGCCGGGTCGCCCGGAGCCTGTCGCCGCCAGTCCGCACAGGACCGCCAGCATCGGCTTCCGACCTCGAACTTCTCGCGAAGACGCAGGTGCCTGGGTATGGTGCGGCCATGCGGTCACACGACTACGCGGCGGTGTTGCCGTTACTGGGCAACGTCGAACTCGTTGCCTCCACCATCGTCGCGATCTGTACCGCGATCACAGGAGTCGTCGCTCTCACCCGCGCCATCCGTTCCAACCAACGGACGGTGCGGGCGAAAAGCCTCAAGATCGGCTGGCAGGTCGATTCGGGCCCCGACTCGACAGGCGCCCTCGTCCTCAACGAATCCAACGGCACGTTCCAGAAGTTGGTCGTCACCGTCACCTGTGGCTCACACCTGCGTACGGCCCGCAAGGACATCGCCGTCCTCAAGGCGGGCGACCAGCATCTGTGGCCGAGCGACGACGTCCACCGGTCGGCGAGGGCCAGGCCGTCTCCCGCGGATGCCTCGGCCAGGCACTACGGCACACCGCACGATGTGCAGATCACCTTCCGGGACGGCAAAGGCTACTGGTCCCTCAACGAAGAGCGGCTCGACCGGGTGCGGTCGCTGGTGGTCTGGGCGGAGCGGACCCGGGCTCGCACTCTGGCGAGGTACTTCGGGCATTCCAGTGCTTTCCGAAGGAAGTACGCGGTCTCCGTCAAAGTGGAGTCGTTCGACCGCACCGAGGCGCTGGAAGAAGCGCTCACGAGACTCGTCGCGACCGGCCGCCCACCACGCGGCTACCACGTTCCGGACGTGGTGGCCGGGCCGCATGACTGGATCGGGCGCGTCGTACAGGAAGGCTCCGTACTCGAGCCGCCGTTCAGCCCTGCGGGGCTGGCCCGGATCTCCCCTGTCGCCGTGGAAGCGCTCACCAGCCAGGAACAGCTCTACGCGATTCCGTACGTCTTCGACAGCGTGGCTCTGATCCGCAACAACGCGCTTGCGGGCAGGGGTCCGATGCCGACGACGTTCGACGAGACCATCCGCGCCGGTGACGCAGCCGTCGCAGCCAAGGGGATCGAGAACGGCGCTGGAGTCGCGCTCCAGGTCGGCTCCCCTGATCCAGCGGGGAACGCCGGCGACCCGTACCACATGTGGCCACTCTTCTCGAGCTGCGGCGGGACGTTCTTCGGCCGGCGCAGGACTCCCTCGGAGGCGGGCGGCGCCGACAGGTTCGAGGACATCTCAGCGTGGCGCGAGAACTTCGTGAACGCGTTCGTCCGGCTGAGCGAGCTCGGCATCGGCCCGGGCGGGAGCGGCGCGCTGAACCCGGACATCGGCCGCGCGGAAGCATTGCCGCTCTTCCTGGAGGGCCGCGCCCCGTTTCTGGTCTGCTCGTCACGGGCCCTCGCCTCGATCAAGGACCAGCGCATGGACGTGAGCGTCGCCGCGGTTCCTCCGCTGGGTGACAGGCAGGCAGTGTCGATGGTCTCGGTGTACGGCTTCTACATCTACCGGGACGCACCGAACGTTCCCGCGGCACGCGACCTGGTGACCTCCTATCTGTCCCAACCGGACGCGGGTGAAGACCTCAACAAGCTTCAGCAACTGGTCCCCGTACAGGAGGAGGCGATGGGCACCGTCGCCGCCCGGGACGCGATCCTGCGTCCGTACATCGGTCAGTGTGACGACGGCCAAGTAATGCCGTCGTGGCCGGAGATGCGTGCGGCGTGGCAGCTCCTCGGACACACCGAGTACAAGGTGCTGGCCGGCGAGGGCGACCCGCGCGCCGTGGCCGGGGAAGCCGCCGAGGCCGGATGGGAGCTGCTCCACGCGGCACGCGGCTCCCGGTAGCGAATGGAGCCGTGGGATACGTGCAGGGCGACTTCGCGCCCGCGCCGGAAGCCGTGGGAACGCACTACGCGGGAGCCGGTCCCGCGCTGATCCACCGGTGCCGCGCCCTGGGCTGGGCAATGTTCTCGGCCTGACGCCGGCGTCAGGCCGAGAACATGCCCGACCGGGCGGGTTCACACCGCACTCGATCGCCGCGGCCCGGCTGAACTCGGCACGGATGTCGGCAGGAATCCCCCGGCCGCTGCCGGGAGTTAGCCACTGTCCGGAACCGCCCCGCCACGGGTGATCGTCAATATTCGTGTCAGTAGCGAATGCGGTGACCGAGTGGCGAGGGGGAGCCGACGTGGGGAACCGTCCGACGGACTGGCATGTCCTGGATCTCGATGACGATCCGACGCCGGGGGATCCGGAGCGGGTCAAGCAGTTGGCGCGCGAACTGCACGACTTCGCCGACGACGTGGCGGATGCGCTGCGGCAGATCAAGGGCATGGCCGGTGAGGATGCGCTGCTTCGCTGGGCGGGGAAGACGGCGAAGGCGTTCCAGGACGAGTTCGAGGAAGTCCCGAACAATCTGAAGAAGCTTCAGCGGTCGTACGACTTGGCGGGTGATGCGCTCGCGGCGTACTGGCCGAAGCTGGAGCGTGCGCAGTCTCTGGCCGACAAGGCGCTGGCCAAGGGGCGTGAAGCCCAGAGTGATCTGACCGCTGCCAACGGGCGGCTGGATTCGGCGAACTCCTGGGTGGACCGGGCGACGAAGAAGACGGAGGAGTACGACGGGAAGGAGGGCAAGGAGAAGCCCGACGAGTCGGAGGTACGGGCCGCCACCCGTAACGCGACCGACGCCAAGTCGGCCCGGGCGTCTGCTCAGAGTGCCGTCGACAATGCGCAAGGCGGTCTTGAGGCGGCGAAGAAGATGGCCGGTGACGCGAAGAAGATGCGTGAGGACGCCGCGTCCGAGGCGAAGGACAAGCTGGAGGACGCCTCCGATGCCGGTATTCAGAACCGGAAGTGGTGGGAGAAGGCGGTCGACTGGGTCAAGGACAACTGGGACACCATCGTCACCGTCTGCAAAGTCATCGTCGCGGTCCTCGGCATCGTCGTCCTGATCATCGGCGGCCCGCTCGCCTGGGTCGTCCTCGCCGCCGCACTCGTCGTCCTCGCCGACACCCTGATGAAATACATGAACGGCGAAGCCTCACTCTGGGACGTCGCGTTCGCCGCGCTCGAATGCATCCCCGGCATGAAGGGCCTCACCACCCTGGGCGGACTGGCCAAGGGCCTCAAGGGCGGGCTGAACGCGCTCAAGGGCCTGAAGTCCATGAAGTCCGCCGTCCTGGGGCTGGCCAAACGCGGCGGCGACATGCTCGCCGGTGCCGCGAAGGGGGCGCACAACCGGTTGAAGAACATCGTCTCCAAGCTCACGGATCCTGTCGACCTGGCATCGGGGACGATGTATTTGCCGCTGACCGACATCGAGTTGCCCGGTCTGCTGCCGCTGGACTTCACTCGCCGGCTGGGCTCGACCTACCGGTGCGGCTGGTGGTTCGGCCCCACGTGGGCGTCGACCGCCGATCAGCATGTGGAGGTGGACGAGCGCGGTGTGGTGTTCGCCACCGAGGACGGCCGCTTGCTCGCCTACCCCCACCCTGCCGGCCCCGGTGCCCAGGTCCTACCCGAGTCGGGCCCCCGCTGGCCTCTGACGCGGCTTGAGGGCGGCGGCTACGTGGTTACCGACCCGGTCGCCGGCCACAGCCGCACCTTCGCCTGCCCCGATGCGGAGGGACTGGCCCTGATCGAGCAGATATCCGACAGCAACGGCCACACCATCAGCTTCGTGTACAACAGCGAAGGCGCACCCACCGACATCCGCCACTCCGGCGGCTACCACCTCAAACTCACCACCGACACCGGCCTCGGCCGCATCATCGCCATCTCTCTCGCCGACGCGGCCGACGACGGCGGCGACGTGGTCGTCAAACGCTTCGGCTACGACGCCGAAGGAAACCTGACCGAGGACATCGACTCCTCCGGAAACACGCTGGCCTTCACCTACGACGAACGGCTCAGGGTCACGTCGTGGACCGACCGCATCGGCCACCGCTACGACTATGTCTACGACGCTCAGGACCGCTGCATCGCCGAAGGCGGCGAGGCCGGCCACCTCGCCGTCACGATCGACTACGACGGCACCGACCCCGACTGGCCGGGCGCCACTGTGACCACCCTCACCACCGTCGAGGGCCACGCCACCCGCTTCGTCGTCAACGACAACAGCCAGATCATCGCCGAGGCAGACCCCCTCGGTCACCTCACCCGCACCGAGTACGACGAGCACCACAACCTGATCGCCGAGTCCGACCCGCTTGGCCACACCACCACCTACACGTACAGCGCCGCAGGCCGCACGGAGCGCGTGACCTGGCCCGACGGTGCCACGGCGCGCTTCACGCACGGAGAGCTCGAACTGCTCACCCGCGCCGAGCTACCCGGAGGCGCCGAATGGCGGTGGGAGTACGACGAGCGCGGAAACTGCCTCGCGTCCGTCGACCCGACGGGCGAGATCACGCGGTATGCGTACGACGAGAACGGGCTCCTCACCTCCGTGCAGGAGCCGGACGGTGCCATCACAGCCGTGCGCTGCACGCCGGCGGGGCTGCCGGCCGAGATCACCGACCCGCTCGGCGGCACCACCCGCTACCGCTACGACGGGTTCGGTCGCATCCACGCCCAGACCGACCCCCTGGACACCACCACCCGGGCCCGGTGGTCCGTGGAGGGCAAGTTGCTGCTCTGGTCGACCCCCGACGGCGCGGAGAACACCTGGGCGTACGACGGTGAGGGCAACTGCATCCTGCACACCGATGCCTCCGGCGCCACCAGGCGCTACGAGTACACCCACTTCGACCTGCTGGCGACGCGGACGGACCCGGACGGTGCGGTCCACACCTACGAGTACGACACCCAGCGGCGCGTGACCTCCGTGGCGAACCCTCTCGGGCAGACGTGGACGTACGCCTACGACCCTGCCGGCCGTCTGGTCGAGGAGAGCGACTTCGACGGCCGGCGCACGGCCTACACGTACGACGCCACTGGAGCCCTCGTACACAGGGAGAACGCCCTCGGCGAGACCGTGGAGTTCGCATACGATGCCCTGCGCCAGCTCACCGCCAAACGTATCGGGGGCGCCGTGAGCACCTTCGAGTACGGGCCGTCCGGAGAGCTGTTGCGGGCCACGGGCCCGGACAGCCAGGTCGAGTGGGAGCGTGACGGCCTCGACCGGATTCTCAGCGAGACGACAGACGGCCGGACCACGACTTTCACCTACGACGCCGTGGGCCGGCCCGTTCGGCGCGCCACCCCGGCGGGGCAGGACACCCGCTACCGCTACGACCCGGCCGGCAACCTGACCTCGCTCACCACCGCCACCGGGCCCGCCCTGGCGGTCACCCACGACGCACACGGCCAGGTGCTCTCCCGGAGACTGGGGGCCCTCACGCTGGAGCAGTCGTGGGACCAGGTCGGGCGACTGAGCGGCCAGCAGTTCCACGCCGGGGGCCGGTCGATACGAGCCCGCAGCTACCACTACGCCCCAGCCGGCGCCCTCGCCGCCGTGGACGACCGGGCCCGGGGCCGCACCGCCTTCGAACTGGATCGCTCCGAGCGCGTCACCGCCGTCCACGGCCCCGACTGGCAGGAGACCTACGCCTACGACGCGCTGGGCAACCAGGTCGCCGCAGCGTGGCCCGAGCGGCACGGCGACGCGAGGGCCACGGGCGGGCGCACGTACGCCCCCGACATGGTCACCGCGGGCGGCACCCGCTACGAGTACGACCGGGCGGGGCGGGTCACCGCCCGCATCAGGAAGCGGCTCTCGCGCAAGCCGGACGTGTGGCGCTACGAATGGGACGCCGAGGACCGGCTCACCGCGGTCACCACCCCGGACGGGACCCGCTGGCGTTACCTCTACGATCCGCTGGGGCGCCGCACCGCCAAGCTCCGCATGGCCGCCGACGGGACGACCGTCGTCGCGGAGACACGCTTCACGTGGCACGGGACCACCCTCATCGAGCAGACGAGCCTCGGCCAGGAGCTGCCCCACCCGGTCACTCTCACCTGGGAATACGAGGGCGGGACGCCGATCGCGCAGGCCGAGCGGCTCACCGGCCCGGCCTCGCAGGAGGTGATCGACTCCCGGTTCTTCGCCATCGTCACCGATCTGGTGGGCACGCCCACCGAACTCGTCGATGAGCAGGGAACCGTCGCCTGGTACAGCCGCAGCACCCTCTGGGGCCGTACGGCGTGGGCAGCCGACAGCACGGCCCACACCCCGCTGCGCTTCCCCGGCCAGTACGACGATCCCGAATCCGGCCTCCACTACAACGTCCTGCGCTACTACGACCCCGACATCGCCCGGTACCTCAGCCCCGACCCCCTCGGGCTCGCTCCCGCCCCGAACCCCGCGGCGTACGTCGACAACCCCCATGTGTGGACGGACCCGCTGGGCCTGGCGCCGTACGGCAAGCCGGTGCGGATGAGCCTGAAGAAGCTGCAGCTCAAGGGGCCGGAGTACAAGCTGACGGACGTGGAGAAGGACTTCGTCAAACAGTTGCTGGAACGCCGGGGCAACCTGCAGGTCTACCGGACGGATCAGAAGGCCGGCATGGGCGACTTCGCCATCGTGGACATGTCCGACGCGACCAAGAAGGTGGGCTGGATCGTGGACCACAAGATGGGCGGCGGGGCCCTCCCGGGTCACCAGTTGCGCAACGCCGCCCAGGCCGCCGCAGACCTGGGGCTCGTCAAGTTCGATCTGGCGGCCGGAGACACACCCAAGCTGCTGGAGATCCTGAGCAAGCCGCGCAGGGCATGGTAGGTAAATGATCATCATTCCCCGGGTGCTCGCCACCCTGCTCGCCGAGGCCGACGAGCACCATCAGCGCGCGCTGGCTCTGGACTTCGCCGAGCACACCCTGGAGATCTGCGGCGACCGGCTCGGCCCGACCCTCCGGGCCACCTGCGCCGAACTCCTCGCCGCCGCCCGCGAGGCCGTTGTCCTGGGCCGGGCACACGAGCGGCTGGGGCGTGCGTACGGCGACTTCCACGCGGTGCGTGCCACCCCCACCGGCGGCGGGGTGAGCGACGACGCCAGCGGGGTGGCCCTGATGGCGCTCTTCAGCAGCACCCAGCGCCTGATGGAGGCGGCCGGCCTCGTCGTCCGCATGCGGCCCGCGCCGCCGAGTTGCGCGGATGTGGCTCGCGACGCCCAAGCCGCGGCCGGCCGGCGGCGGGCCGAGGACGCCGGCGACCCCGCCGGCGAAGCCTCCGTCGCACGCAGCGCGCGGTGGGAGGAGGCGCGCTGGCAACTCGCCCGCGTCATCGAGACCGTCCCCGACCCGAGCGTCTTCCGTCCGGGCCGCACCGATCGAGGAGAAGCCGACAAGTCGACCTGAGCAGAAGTCATTGGTCTACACCTTGTCTTGGTGTAGACCAAGGTGATTGACTGCGCCCCGTCAAGCTCCAACGCCGGCGTTCGCGCCGGTGACCCCCCACCAGGAGAGTGATGAGGTGCTGAGGAAACTCGGAACGAAGGTCAAAGCCCTGCTCGCGATCGGGGCGCTGGCCGCGGCGCTCGCCGTCGTGGTGCCCGTGACCGCTTCGGCCGGCGAAGGCCGGCAGGGCGGTGAAGGAGGCGCGGACAAGGCGGTGGCTGCGGAGTTCATTGTCAGCGAGGCGCAGTTCGAGCAGATGTTCCCGGGGCGGAACGCCTTCTATACGTACCAGGGGCTGACCGACGCGCTCAGCGCGTACCCCGCGTTCGCCAACACCGGCGACGAGACCACCAAGAAGCGCGAGGCCGCCGCCTTCCTGGCGAATGTCAGCCATGAGACCGGCGGGCTCGTGCACATCGTCGAGCAGAACCAGGACAACTACCCGCACTACTGCGACGCGTCGCAGCCCTACGGCTGTCCCGCCGGGCAGGCCGCGTACTACGGGCGCGGGCCCATCCAGCTCAGTTGGAACTTCAACTACAAGGCCGCGGGCGACGCCCTCGGCATCGACCTGCTGAACGACCCCTGGCAGGTGGAGCGGAACGCCGCCGTCGCGTGGAAGACCGGCATCTGGTACTGGATGACGCAGTCCGGGCCCGGATCGATGCCCGCGCACGACGCGATCGTCGGCGGGCACGGGTTCGGCGAGACCATCCGGGCCATCAACGGGTCGCTGGAGTGCAACGGGGGCAACCCCGGGCAGGTGCAGAGCCGGATCGACAAGTACACGCAGTTCGTGCAGATCCTCGGCACGACCCCCGGCGACAACCTGAGCTGCTGATCCGGCCAGGACCGACCGGCCGGGAACCGGCCGGCCCGGTCTGATCGATCGCGGCCGGGTGCGCGGCCCGGTCCCGCCCTTCCCGGGTGGGTCGCGCGCCCGGCCGTACCCCCCACGTAACCACCCCCCACCCGGAGGCAGTTGTGGCACGCGCACGTACACACAAGTTCCGGAAGACACGCAAACGCCTCGTCGGCACCCTCGCCGCCGCGTCGCTCACCGCCGGCGCGCTCGCCGCCGCGGTCGTCACCGAGGCCGCCGCCGACCCCGAGCCGGTCACCCACGGCGCCGCCGCGGTGCCCGCGCACGCCGTCACCGGCTACTGGCAGAACTTCGACAACGGCGCCACCGTCCAGACCCTCGCCGACGTCCCCGAGGCGTACGACATCATCGCCGTCGCCTTCGCCGACGCGACCGGCTCGCCCGGCCAGGTCGACTTCGCCGTCGATCCCGCGCTCGACTACACCGAGGACGCCTTCAAGGCGGACATCGCCGCGAAGCAGGAGAGCGGCAAGTCGGTCGTCATCTCCGTCGGCGGCGAGCGCGGCGCGGTCTCCGTCAACGATGCGGCGTCCGCCGAGGCGTTCGCCACGAGCATCGTCGGGCTCATGGAGGAGTACGGCTTCGACGGCGTCGACATCGATCTGGAGAACGGGCTGAACTCGACGTACATGACGCAGGCACTGGAAGCCATCCATGCCTCCGCCGGCGATGGGCTCGTCGTGACCATGGCGCCGCAGACCATCGACATGCAGTCGCCGGACAACGAGTACTTCAAGACGGCGCTGAACATCAAGGACTTCCTCACCGTCGTCAACATGCAGTACTACAACAGCGGTTCCATGCTCGGCTGCGACGGACAGGTCTACTCCCAGGGCACGGTCGACTTCCTCACCGGACTGGCCTGCATCCAGCTCGAGAACGGGCTCGCCCCCTCGCAGGTCGGCCTCGGCACCCCCGCCTCGCCGCGGGCGGCGGGCGGCGGGTACGTGGATCCGGGCGTGGTGACCGACGCGCTCGACTGCCTGACCCAGGGCACCGGCTGCGGTTCCTTCAAGCCGGACAAGACGTACCCCGAGCTGCGCGGCGCGATGACCTGGTCCACCAACTGGGACGCCACCAACGGCAACGCCTGGTCTGACAAGGTCGGGCCGCACGTCGACGGACTGCCGTAGCCGGCCGGCCTCCGTGCAGCGGCGACTGCCGCAGCCGTACGGAGAGCGGACGGCGGGGCCGGCCGGGACTTCCCGTCCCGGCCGGCCCCGCCCCCGTGCCGCCGGCCGCCGGCCCTTCCCGCTCGGGCCGCCGGCCGTTCCCCTTGCGGGCGGCCCTCAGTCCTTTCCGCTACGGGCCGGGGTGCCGTTCTCCGCCCCCGGCCAGCCGTTGATCACGAACTGGGACCCCGGCTCGACGACCACGTCGCCGTCCGCGGAGCCGGTGATGGTGACGTTCGTGAGGTTCGCGCTGCCGCGGGCGCCGCCCATCGCGAGGATGCCGGCGCCGTTGTTGGACTTCTCGATCGACACGTTCGAGATGTTCACGTTCGGCATCTCGCCGCCGCCCGTCTTGAACTGGATCCCGTCGTACGTCGAGTCGTGGATGTCCGTGTCCTTGATCGTCACGCCCGGGATCGGCTGGCCCGCGGGGAAGAGCGTGATCGCGCCGAACTCCTGCGCCTCGCCCCAGAACGCGCCGCCGCAGCGGTACAGCGAGTTGCCGGAGAGCACCGTCTCGCCGGTGAACGGCACCGGGTCGTGGTCGGTGGCGAGCATGATGCCCGGGTAGTTCGCCGTGTCGGAGATCAGGTTGTTCTCGACGGTGTTGCCGTAGCCGCCGTATATCGCGACCCCGTTCGCGCGCCAGGGCAACTGGATGGTGTTGTTGCGGAAGTGGTTGTCGTGGCCGATGTCGACGGCCTGGTCCTTCACGTACTTGCTGGCCCAGACCGCGAGGGAGTCGTCGCCCGTGGTGCGGAAGGACGAGTTGACGACCTCGGAGTTGCGGGTGCCGTTGGTGAAGTTGATGCCGTCGGCGTACGTGTTGCGGATCCGCATCCCGCTGAACTTCAGCCCGTCGGCCGGGCCCCACAGCTCCGGCTTGTTGGAGTAGTCGCGGCCGACCCAGACCCCGACGTTGGCGTGCTCGATCCACACGTTGGAGATCTCCGTGCCGACGCCGAACCGGCCGTTGAGGCCCACGCCGCCCTCGTGGCCGCCGTCGCCGCCGCGGATGGTGCCGGAGCCGAAGATGGCGAGGTCGGTGATCTTGGTGTTCTTGTCGATGTCGAAGCCGAAGTTGCCCTCGTGCGGGTGGTTGATGCCGCCGGCCTCGTGCGGCGGGGTCAGCGTGGAGAACTGCGAGTGCCACATGCCGGCGCCGCGGATGTCGACGTTGCTGATGCCGACCTGGTTGTACTGGCCGCCCTCGGGGTCGTCGGTCAGGATCTTCTGCTCCTGCCGCCACTGGCCCGGCGGGATCCAGACGCACTCGATCTCGCCGTTCTGGTCGGCGGTGACGGCCGCCTGCAGCGCCGCGGTGTCGTCGTTGCCGTCGTCGGGCACGGCGCCGTACTCGGTGATCGACGTGCACGCGGCCGGCTTTTCCTTCGGCGGCGCGACCTGCTCCAGGTCGATCAGGTCGATGACGTAGAACGCGGCATTGTCACCGGCGTCGCGCTGGAGGCGGAAGGTGGTGCCGGCCGGGTAGCTGTCGTCCAGCAGGGCGTGGGACTCGTCGAAGAGCCGGCGGGCGTCGGCCTGCGGGTTGTTGGTCAGGCCCTCGGGGTCGTCGGTGTTCCCGTACAGCCAACTGTGCTTGGACGACAGGTCCAGCTTCTGCACGAACTCGCCGTTCGCGTAGAGGCTGATGGTCGCCTCCGCACCGCCGCCGCCCGGGGCGTCGGGGATGGAGTTGCGGACGACGACGGAGTTGGCCGGGGAGGTCGAGGTGAACTCGACGTACTGACCGGTGTTCTCCAGCCGCACCGACTGGCGGCCCGAGGACTCGGACGCGAAGTTCGTGTGCCCGAAGGTGCGCTTCGCGTCGGCCTCCAGCAGGGTGCCGTCGTACGTGCCGGCCTCGGCCTCGTACTCGACGTAGGGCAGCTCCGCGCCGGCCGCGGCCGCCCTGCCGGGGGCGGCGCCGCTTGCGGCGGCGGTGCCGTCACCCTCGGGGGCGACGCCGGCCATGGCCTGGCCGGAGAGGGGCAGGACCCCGATCGCGACGAGGCCGAGCGCCGGTATCCCGACGGCCACGCGCCGTCTGAGGTGCTTCCACTTCATGGTGTCCTCTGTTCTGTGGGGGGCTGACAGAGTGCGCATGCCGTTCTCTTGCAAGAAATCAACGTAAGTTTGCGTAACAGAGTCGATGTCTTGCTGATTGGCAGTCAGAGTTTTGAGGCACCCCGCGGGTTTGTCAATGGTCCGCGCACGGCGCCCTGTCCGGGCCGCCCGTGCCGCGCGGGTAGGCTGCCGGAGGGCGGAGGGGAACCGGAAACGTCATCGCGGGAGGATTCGTGCTCGTACTGCTGCCACCGTCCGAGGGCAAGGCCGAGGGCAGGCGCGGAGCCCCGCTGAAGCTCGACTCGCTCTCCCTGCCCGGCCTCACCGCCGCCCGCGAGGCCCTCCTCGACGAGCTGGTCGGACTCTGCGCCGCCGACGAGGAGAAGGCCGCCGACGTGCTGGGCCTCACCGAAGGGCTGCGCGGCGAGGTGGCGCGCAACGCCCGGCTGCGGACCGCGCCCACCCGCCCCGCCGGGCAGGTCTACACCGGCGTGCTCTACGACGCGCTCGGCCTCGCCACGCTCGACGCCGCCGCGAAGCGGCGCGCGTCGGCGTCGCTGCTGGTCTTCTCCGGCCTGTGGGGCGCGGTGCGGATCGGCGACCGCATCCCGGCGTACCGCTGCTCGATGGGCGTACGGCTCCCGGCCGCGGGCGCGCTCGGCCCTTACTGGCGCGGGCCGCTGGACGCCGCCCTGCCGGCGGCGGCGGGGCGCGGCCTCGTGCTCGACCTGCGCTCGTCGGCGTACGCGGCGGCCTGGCGGCCCCGCGGCGAACTGGCCGCGCGCACGGCGGCGGTGCGGGTGCTGCACGCGACGGTGGTGGACGGGGTGGAGAAGCGGTCGGTGGTCAGCCACTTCAACAAGGCGACGAAGGGCCGGCTGCTGCGCGACCTCCTGACCTCGGGCGCGAAGCCCCGCACCCCGGCGGCGCTGCTCACGGCGCTGCGCGACCTGGGGTACCGGGTGGAGGGTGAGCCGCCGCGGCGGGCGGGTCAGCCGTGGGAGCTGGACGTGGTGGTGACGGAACTGTAGGGCGTCCCCCTGCCCCCGTCCCTCTCCCCGCACCCGCACGCTGTCCCCGCGCCCTGTCCCCCGCCCCCGCACGCTGTCCCCGCACGCCCGCCCAAGGGTAGGCCGCCCCTCTGACAGACGGGGATCGGCGCACACCGCCAGGCAGGCGCATTGCGCGGTACGCAACGGGCGTTGCACCGGCGTGGTCGCGGAGGCACGATGACGGCGTGACCACTGACTCCGCCTCCGCGTCCGCGTCCGTCCCGTCCTCCGTGCTGGGCCTCGCGCCCGTCATCCCGGTCGTCGTCCTCGACGACGCCGCCGACGCCGTGCCGCTGGCCCGTGCGCTGGTGGCCGGGGGGCTGCCCGCGGTCGAGGTGACCCTGCGCACACCGGCGGCGCTCGACGCCATCCGGGCCATCGCCGCCGAGGTGCCGGACGCGGTGGTCGGCGCCGGCACGGTGCTGGACGCGGCGGCGGTGGACGCCTCCGCCGCGGCGGGCGCCCGGTTCCTCGTCAGCCCCGGCTCGACGGACGGGCTGCTGTCGGCGATGGCCGCGTCGGGCCTGGCGTACCTGCCCGGGGTGTCGACGGTGTCGGAGGCGATGGGCCTGCTGGAGCGGGGGGTGACGGAGATGAAGTTCTTCCCGGCGGAGGCGTCGGGCGGCATCGCGTACCTGAAGTCCCTCGGCTCCCCGCTGCCCCGCGCCCGCTTCTGCCCGACGGGCGGCGTCACGGCCGAGTCGGCGCCGCGCTATCTGGCGCTGCCGAACGTCGGCTGCGTGGGCGGCACATGGATGCTGCCGAAGGCGGCCCTGGCGGCGAAGGACTGGGCGACCGTGGAGAAGCTGGCCGCGGAGGCCGCGGCGCTCGGGCGGCGGTGACCACCTGGGGCCGCCGGGGTCGACGGCTCCTCAGCGGCCTTGGTGAAGTGCGTCAAGGAGATGGTCACGCACGACCTCCAGCGCGGCGATCTTCCCTTCCACGTCGGTGAGCCTGCGGGCGATGATCCGCGCGCTCGCAGGGCAGACGGGACCACCGGCGATTTCTTGGTCGAGACAGGGCAGGAAGGCACGGACGTCCTGTGCTGTGAGACCGAGCGAGAGCAGCAGCTTGATGTTGCCCACCCGCCCGACCGCCGTCTCTTCGTACTTCCGGTAACCGTTCGGCGCCCGCCGAGGGTGCAACAGGCCCTGCTGTTCGTAGTACCGCAGAGCGCGAACGGTGGTGCCGGCTTCGTTCGCCAGTTCCCCGATCCGCATCGCTCTCTCCTCATCCACCCGCGCTCAGCCCGCCGTCGACACGAATGACCGTACCGGTCAGGTAACCGGCTTCGGGGCGCGCGGCATTCACGATCCACCAGGCGATCTCCTCGGGCTCGGCGATCCGGCCGAGCGGGATCCGGGCACGTAGCTTCCTGCCCGCCGCGGCGATCTGCTCATCCGAGAAACCGGCGTGGCTCAGCACCGGTGTCGCCGTTATCCCGGGGGCCACCGACACCACGCGGATGCCTCGCTGCGCGAGCTCGATGGCCCACGTGTGGGTGAGGAAGTCCAAAGCCACCTTCGTGGATCCGTAGACCGAATTGTCCGGCCAGCCATGATGGGGCGGGTTGGACGTGACATTGACGACGGTGCCGCCGTCCCCCAGGTGCGGCAGCGCATGTTGGGTGAGGAACACCGGGGCGAGAAGGTTCGTGGCGAGCTGTTCCTCGGCGACCCCCCGGTCGATCGCACCGAGAGGAGCAGGGCGGGTGATCGCCGCATTGTTGACCAGGACGTCGATGCGGCCGAACGTCGCCAGCGCGGCGTCGACGACGTCGGCGGGGGCGTTCGGCTCCGCGATGTCGGCCACGCACATCCGGATGCGGGGGTGCTGTGCGGCGGTCTCCGCCAGGCGTTCGGCAGTCCGGCCGGCGATGAGGACCCCGGCACCCGCGGCGGCGAACGACCGGGCAGTCGCGCGACCGATCCCGGTGCCTCCCCCGGTGATGATCACGGCCCGGCCGTGAAGGGTGTTCGTCTCTTCCATGACCGGGACGCTAAACCCTGACCCCGGCGTCAAGGTCAAGGACGAAGGACCGCGTCGGCAGCCGAAGCCGGCGTACCCGTGCGGTCGCAGCGACAACGATCCGGCATCGGGCCGGAGCCCGCGGATGAGAGGCGGCGGCATGGGGAGGGGCTCGGGGCGCGGGCTGGGCTCGGGGCGCGGGCTGGGCTCGGGGCGCGGGCTGGGCGCGCGGAGCGTCAGCGCAGGTGCGACGTGTCGTTCAGCAGGCGTACGCTCGCGTGCCCGTCCGCGTAGTATGCGACCTCCGACACCCCCGCCGGCGACAGCTCCATCCGGTAGAGCGACTCCGGCGGCGCCCCCAGCGCCAGCCGGACCAGGGTCTTGATCGGCGTCACGTGCGTCACGAGCAGCACCGTGCGGCGCGCGTACCGCGCGAGGAGCCTGTCGCGCGCGACCGCGACGCGGCGGCTGACCTCCGCGAAGGACTCCCCGCCGCCGCTCGGCGCGGACTTCGTGGAACGCAGCCAGGCGGCGAGGTCCTCGGGGTGCCGCTCCCGCACCTCCGCGAACGTCAGCCCCTCCCAGGCGCCGAAGTCCGCCTCCCGGAGCCCGTCCTCGACCCGGATGTCCAGTCCGAGCCGCCCGGCCGCCGCCTCCGCGGTCTCGCGGCAGCGGCGCAGCGGGGAGCTGACCACGGCCTGTACGGTGCCGCGGGCGGCCAGGAGCCCGGCGGCGGCCGCGGCCTGGCCGCGTCCGGCGGCGGAGAGTTCGGGGTCGCTGCCGCCGGTGCCGGAGAACCGTTTCTGGGGAGTGAGGGCGGTCTCGCCGTGGCGGAGCAGGAGGAAGGTCGTGGGCGCCCCGAGGTCGGTGCCCCAACCCACCGCCGGGGCCGCGGACTTGCCGGTCTCCTCGGTGCGTACGCCGCCTTCGCCCCGTACGCCGCCTTCGCCCCGTACACCGTCCCCGGCCCGCGCGCCGGCGCCCGCCCGCGTCCCGGCACCGCCGGTCCCCGCGTCCAGCTCCGCCCGCGACGTCTCCGCGCTCCACTGCTCGCCGCGCCTGCCCGCGTCCATCGCCTCGTTCGCGAGCCGGTCCGCGTGCTTGTTCTTCTCCCGCGGAATCCACTCGTACGACACCCGCCCCGGCGGGAAGACCTCGCGCGCCTCCGCGGCCAGTTCGCGCATCCCGGGGTGCTTGATCTTCCAGCGCCCCGACATCTGCTCGACGACGAGCTTGGAATCCATCCGCACCCGGACCTCCGCGTCCGGGTCGAGCCCGCGCGCCGCCCGCAGCCCGGCGATCAGCCCGCGGTACTCGGCGACGTTGTTGCTCGCCACCCCCACGTACGCCGCGTCCTCCGCCAGCACCGCGCCGTCCGCGTCGCGCACCACGGCGCCGTACCCCGCGGGCCCCGGGTTCCCCCGCGAGCCGCCGTCCGCCTCGACGGTGAACGCGCGCCGGGCCGGTCCTGGCATCAGAGGCCGGATTCGGGTGTACGGACCAGGATCCGGCGGCAGTTCTCGCACCGTACGACGGTGTCGGGGGCCGCGGCCCGTACGTCGTTGATCTCGGTGATGTTCAGCTCCAGCCGGCAGCCCTCGCAGCGCCGCTGGTACAGCCGGGCCGCGCCGACGCCGCCCTGCTGCTCGCGCAGCTTGTCGTAGAGCTTCAGCAGGTCCGCGGGGATCTCCCCGGCGGCGGCCGCGCGCTCCTTGGTGACCGTGCCGGCCTCGGCGTCGATCTCGCCGACCGACGCGTCGCGCCGCGCCGTGGCGTCCGTGATCTTGGCCTGAACCGACTCGACCCGGCCGGTCAGCTCCGCCACCCGCTCCTGCACGCTCTCGCGGCGCTCCATGACCTCCAGGACCACGTCCTCCAGGTCGCTCTGCCGTCGGGCCAGCGAGGCGATCTCGCGCTGCAGGTTCTCCAGGTCCTTCGGCGAGGTCACCGCGCCGGAGTCCAGCCGCTGCTGGTCGCGCACGGCGCGCTGGCGCACCTGGTCGACGTCCTTCTCGGCCTTGGCCTGCTCGCGCTCGGTGTCGCTCTCCTCGGTCTGCGCCGCGACGAGCAGGTCGCGGTGCTGCGCGAGGTCGGCCTCCAGACCGGCGACCTCTTCGTGTTCCGGGAGGGTGCGGCGGCGGTGCTGGAGCTGGGTGAGGCGGACGTCGAGGGCCTGGACGTCCAGCAGGCGGATCTGGTCGGCGGGCGCGGCGTTCAAGCTGGCAGCTCCGGGCTCGTAGGGGCAAGGCTGGTGGGGGGCGCGGGGGCTCCCCCGGTGCCCGCGGAGGGTGCGGCCGATGCGGCCGGTGCGGGCGCGTGCGTGGTCCAGGGGTCGGTCACGATACGCGACACCCGCGTACGCAGACCCCATGCGTTCCGGTCCGAGATCGCGTCCAACTGCGCGGCGGCCTGCTCGCACCAGGGCCACTCGGTGGCCCAGTGGCCCGCGTCGATCAGGTACGGGCGGCCGCCGGCGGCGAGCGCCGCGTGCTGCTGCGCCTCGGAGACCGGGTGGTGGCGCAGGTCGGCGGTGACGTAGACGTCGACGCCCGCGGCGCGCACCGCGTCGAAGAGCCCGTCGCCGGAGCCGCCGCAGACGGCGGCCGTACGGACCTCGCCGTCCGGGTCGCCGGCGACCCGCAGTCCGGTGGCGGTACGGGGCAGGGCCGCGGCGGCGCGGTCGGCGAACTCCCGCAGCGGCACCGGGGCGTCCAGCTCGCCGAGGCGGCCGAGGCCGCGGCGGCCGGCGGGGTCGTCGGCGTCGGGCACGAGGGGCCCGGTGACGCGCAGCCCGAGAGCGCCGGCCAGGGCGTCGGAGACGCCGGGGTCGGCCCGGTCGGCGTTGGTGTGGGCGACGTGCAGCGCGACGTCGTTCTTGATGAGCGTGTGCACGACGCGGCCCTTGAACGTGCCGGCCGAGACGGTCGATGTACCGCGCAGGTAGAGGGGGTGGTGCGTGACGAGCAGGTCGGCGCTCCACTCGACGGCCTCGTCGACGACCTCGCGCACCGGGTCGACGGCGAACAGCACGCGCTCCACCCGGGCGTCCGGGTCGCCGCACACCGTGCCGACCGCGTCCCACGGCTCGGCGCGGCCGGCGGGCCAGAGGGCTTCGAGCGCGGCGACGACGTCGGCAAGTGCAGGCACGGGGCAAGGCTACCTCCGCCGGCCGGGCCCCTGTGCGGCGCCCACCGGCAAGCACAGGGGGCGGCCCGGCGAAGCGGAACGGTGGATTCACCACCCTTATGTGTGAAGTGACCGGCGCCGCGCCGATTGCCGTGACGTGCGAAAACTACCTTCGCGTGCGGAGGTGAGGGAACCGGATGAGGCCCATTGCAGAATCGATTCCTTCAGGGACGACGGGGACGCCGGGGACGGCGGGGACGGCGGGGACGGCGGGGACGGCGGCGGTGCCCGCCCCGGCGACCGCGGCGGCGGAAGCGGCGCGGGCGCCGGAGGGGGTACCGGGTCAGGACGCGACGGCCGCAGGTACGGAGACCGGGCCGCCGGCCGCCGGGGCAGCGGCCGATCCGGGGCCGCCGACGACCGCGGACGGAGCGCCGACTGCTACGGGAGCGCGGGCCGTTGCGGGACGGCCCGGCGACGCGGGCCCGGCACCCCGGCCCGGGGCAGGGCCCGCCGCGGACGCCGGGACCGCCGCACCGGCCGCGACGGGGAAGGCCGCCGCCGCGATGGTCGCGGTCACCGCGGCAACGCCCGCGGCCCCGCCAGGACCCCCCGGCCGTCACGCCGCCCCGCCCACCGCCGCTCCCCCGGCCGCCGCCCCCGGCCGCCCCGTCGGCCGCGCCGGATTCACCCTCACCGCCGACGGCACGTACGGCGCGTGCCTCGCCACCGACGCCGACGGCAACTGGTTCCCCGAACGGTGGACCCTGCACGGCCCCGAGGCGTACACCGTCCCCCTCCCCTGCGCGCAGCCGGAGGAGCCCGGGACCACGGTCCTGCCGCTGGCCGACGGCCGCGTGCTGATCCGCCGGTTCGTCGGCGGCACCGACCACACCTTCTCCCTGCTCCACCCCTCGGGGCCCGACACCACCGAGCAGACCCTCGGCTCGGTGACCGCGCCCCGGCTCGCGCTCGTGCCGCCCGCGCCGGAGAGCGTCGAGGTGTACGCGCTGGCGCCCCCGGAGCCCGGCGGCGAGACCACCACCGTGTGGCGGGTGTACGGGGGCGGGTTCGCCGGCGCCGGCACGGCGCACCCCGAGCGGGTCGGCGAACTCCCCGGCCGGTGCGCGGGCCGCGGCTGGCTGGACCGTACGGGCCGGGCGCTGGCCGTCGACCAGGAACTGGACGGGCGGACGAAGGCCGTGACCGTCGGGCTCCACGACGGCGTGGAGGTCAGCCCGCTGCTGCAGCTCACCGCGGAGAGCAACGACCGCCTGCTGCTCGCCGACCCCGACAGCGGGCTGCTGCTCCTGTGCTCCGACGCCCCGGGCCGTGACCGGCTGGGGTGGGGGGTGCTGGGCAGCGGGCGCCCGGTGCGGTTCCCGGACGCGCTGTGCCCGCCGGACACGGCGGTGACGCCGTTCGCGATGCAGCCCGGGCAGGTGCTGACGCCGGAGCAGTGCGGGGTGGCGCTGCGGCTCGAAGGACCGGGCGGCTGCCGGCTCGGGGTGTGGCGGCCCGCGGCACGGCGGCTGGTCCAACTGCCGCCGCTGCCGGGGTGGATCACCGGCAGCGGGCTGTGGACGCAGTGGGGCGAGCTGCGGCTGCCGTACGCGACCCCGGCGCACCCCTGCGGCCTGGCCCGCCTGGCGGTCCCCGACCCGTCGGCGGCCGAGCTGCTGAACGCCCCGCCCCTGAGCGACCCGCCCCCCGATCCCGTACCGGACGTGACCGCCGAGCCACCGGAGGAGGAGGACACCCCCACCCGCCCCGTGCCCCTCCGGCACGCCAAGCTCTGAGGCCCCGCCCCCGTCCCGGCGGCGCACGACCGGGGCGGGGGCGGTCAGTGGCGGCGGTCAGTCGTGCTCGATGAGCACGTCCGCCAGTACGGGGGCCTCGTCCCGCTCCACGGCGCTCGCGGTCAGCCGGATCCGCCCGGTTCCCCCCGCGGCGCCCGCCTCCGGCCACAGCCGGATCCGCAGCGTCTCGCCCGGGTACACCACCCCCGCGAACCGCGTCGCGTACGACCGCACCCGCCCGGGGTCGCCGGCCAGGACCGTGTCCACCGCCGCCTTCAGCGCCATTCCGTACGAGCACAGCCCGTGCAGGATCGGCCGGTCGAAGCCGGCGAGCGCGGCGAACTCCGGGTCGGCGTGCAGCGGGTTCCAGTCGCCGGACAGGCGGTAGAGCAGCGCCTGGTCCTCGCGGATGCCGCGGTCGACGACGTGGGCCGGCGGGCCCTCGGGGGCGGGCAGGCGCGGTGACGGGCCGCGGTCGCCGCCGAAGCCGCCCTCGCCGCGGACGTAGAGCTGGGTGTCGGAGGTCCACAGCGGGCCGTCCGCGTCGGCGGCCTCGGTGCGCAGCACCAGCACGGCGGCCTTGCCCTTGTCGTGGACGGCGGCGATGCGGGAGGTGCGGGTCGCCTCGCCCGCGGGCGGCAGCGGGCGGTGCAGTCCGATGCGCTGGGCGCCGTGGAGTACGGCGGTGAGGTCGACGTCGACGCCGGGGGCGTCGAGCCCAGCGCCCTCGCCGGCCACGCCGCCGTCGCCGGCGACGGTGACGAAGGCGGGGAGCACGCGGAGCCGGTCCTCCAGGACGTAGTGCAGCTCGGCCGGGTCGGTGGCGGGGCGTCCCGCGCCGATGCCGAGGTGGTAGAGGAGGACGTCCTTGCGGGTCCAGGCGATCCTGGTCTCCCGGGGTGCGGCGGCGAGGGCCCGGGCGGCGTCGATGGGCATGGTGGCGCTGGCTCCTTCGCCGGCCGCGTTCGCGCCCGCGGCCCGAGGTGTCGACAAGGGGCCGGGGCCCGGCGCGGCCGTGGGGACGGGGGTGCGTGGGTACGCGGACAGGGCGGCCGAGAGCATGAGAAGACCCCGGCGTGCCGTCCGCACCAGTCGGCACGCCGGGGTCGCTCTCGGGGCGCGGCCGGAACGTGCAACAAGAACACGTTCTCGCCGCCGGATATATGTATAACGCAGTCCCCCGCGGTTGGGAAGACCGTAAAGCCCCTTTACTGATACTCCGTCAGTATTCGAGCACCCGGGCAGTCGGCGATGCATACGCGCGATCCCGGGCCGCCGTTCAGGGGACAGCCCCGGCAAGGCTTCTTGTATGCCTTATCCCGCTCCTGTGCATTCGACACATGCGCGGATATAAAACGACTAGTACTACTGCTGCGGCGCTGGTGGTCAGCGCCGCCCTGCTCGCCGCCGCCACCGCCTGTGCCCACGGCCCCGCCGGCAGCACGTCCGACGACGGCAAGGCACCCGGCAAGGAGGCGAGGGCCCCCTTCACCCTCGTCGCCACGGGCGACATCCTCCCGCACGACTCGGTGATCCAGCAGGCGAACCGCGACGCGGGCGGCAAAGGCCACGACTTCCGCCCCATGCTCGCCGGCGTGAAGCCCGTCATCTCCGGCGCCGACCTGGCGATCTGCCACATGGAGACCGTCTACGGACCGGCCGGCGGCCCGTACACCGGCTACCCGGCCTTCGTCTCCCCGCCGCAACTCGCCGCCGCGGCCAGGGACACCGGCTACGACTCCTGCTCCACCGCCTCCAACCACACCCTGGACGCCGGCTCCCAGGGCATCAGCCGCACCCTCGACGCCCTCGACGCCGCGGGCGTCGCCCACACCGGCTCCGCCCGCACCCCCGCCGAGGCGCAGCGGCCCGCGCTGCTGGAGGCGGGCGGCGCGACGGTGGCGCAACTCGCGTACACCTACGGCACGAACGACGCCGAGCCGCCGCAGGACCAGCCGTGGGCCGTCAACGTCACCGACCCCGAGCGGATCGTCTCGGACGCGCGCCGGGCCCGCCGGGCGGGCGCCGACATCGTCGTGGTCAGCCTGCACTGGGGCACGGAGTGGCAGGACGCGCCGGACGCCACGCAGCGGCAGCTCGCCCGCGAGCTGACCGGCTCACGCTCGGCCGGGGCGCCGGACGTCGACCTGATCCTCGGCACGCACGCGCACGTGCCGCAGGCGTACGAGAAGGTCAACGGCACCTGGGTGGTCTACGGCATGGGCGACCAGATCGCGGGCCGCATGATCAACAACGCCGGCGCCCGCGACCCCCGCGGCAACCAGGGCACCATCGCCCGCTTCACCTTCTCCCCGCCCGCGCCGGACAGCGCGCGCTGGCGCGTGACGAAGGCGGAGTACCTGCCGCAGCTCATGGACCACGACCGCTCGGGCCCGCCGCGGGTCGTCGACCTCGACGCCGAACTCGCCGACGGCGACGCCCCGGAGCGCTACGTGCGCGTACGCGACCGCATCAGCGACATCGTCCTCAGCCGCGGCGCGGGCGCGGACGGTCTGATCACACCGCGCTGACCCCCGGCAGCGCACCCGCCGCCGCGTCCGGGGCCGCATCTCCGGCCGGCGACCCCGCCCGGCAGCGCCGTACGCACACCCCTCGCCCCGCCCCGATCACGCCTTCGCCGGCCCCGGCACGGCGACGGGGCGGGGCAGGGCGATGAGCATCAGGGCCGCGCAGCCCAGCAGGATCCCGACCCCCGTCTGGAACGCCAGCGAGTACCCCGAAGCCAGCACGTCGGGCGCCGACCCGCCGCCGATGCGGGTGGCGGCCACCGTCGACAGCACCGCGAGGCCCAGCGAACCGCCCATCGTCCGCGACGTGTTCATCACCCCCGACACCACGCCCGCGTCGCCCGCGGGCGCCCCCGAGGTCGCCAGGTGGGCCAGCGGCGTGGCCATGAAGCCCACCCCGGCCATCATCAGGATCCCGGGCCCGGCGATGTCCGTGACGTACGTGCCGCCCGCGTCCGCCGTGCTCTGCCACAGATAGCCGCCGGCCGCCACCAGCACGCCCGCGATCGCCAGCGCCTTCGCGCCCGTACGGGCCAGCACCCGCGGCGCCAGCTTCGAGGCGGCCACGATCGTCAGCGAGTGCGGCACGAAGGCGAAGCCGGCCTCGATCGGCGTGTAGCCGAGGACGTTCTGCATGTAGAGCGACAGGAAGTACCAGGACGAGAACATCGCCGCGCCGGTCACGAACATCGCCGTGTTGGCCGCCGACACCGACCGCAGCCGGAACAGCCCCAGCGGCATCAGCGGCGCCCGCGTCCTTGCCTCCACCACCAGGAACGCCCCGACCAGCGCCAGCCCGCCGCAGAGCGGCAGCAGCACCGCGGCCGCCGTCCACCCGTGGCTCTCGGTCTGCACGATCCCGTACGACACGGCGCCGATCCCGGCGGTGACCAGGACCGCGCCCGGGATGTCGAGCCGCCGCCGCGGCCCGCCGCGGCTCTCCGCCAGCCACAGCGCCGCGCAGGTGAGGACCACGGCGCCGACCGGCACGTTGATCAGCAGCACCCAGCGCCACGACAGCGCGTCCGTCAGCACCCCGCCGACGAGCGAACCGGCCGCCCCGCCGCCCGCGCCGGCCGCCGTCCACGTCCCTATCGCCCGCACGCGCACCGGGCCCTCGGGCACGGACGAGGTGAGCAGCGTCAGCGTCGAGGGCGCCAGAATCGCGGCGCCGACGCCCTGCACGGCCCGCGCGACGAGCAGTTGCCACGGCTCCTGCGCGAGGCCCCCGGCGAGGCTGGCGGCGGTGAACACCGCGAGGCCGACGAGGAAGACCCGCTTGCGGCCGAAGATGTCCCCGGCCCGGCCGCCGAGCAGCATCAGGCCGGCGAAGGCCAGCGTGTACAGGTTCACCACCCACTGCAGCCCCGACGCGCTCATCCCCAGGTCCTCGCGCATGGACGGCAGCGCGACATTGACGACGGAGACGTCGAGCACGACGAGGAACTGACCCGCGCACGCCGTGAGCACGATGATCCACAGCGGTGCGGCGGCACGGCCCCCGGCCGCCTCGGGCAGCCGGGTACCGTGTGGTGACTGGTGCATCCCGCCATGGTCGCACCAGCCCCCGACACCGCGCACGGGCATATCGGTGTACGGACCATGCGACCGGGGTCCTACGCCCATGCGGCAGGATTCGGGCGGGTACGCGGCACCGGTGGCGCCTACCCGCCCGTACGCGCACCGGTGGCGCCGCGCAGGACACGTCGCCCGCCGGCCGAGGAAAGGCACCGCCGATGGAGCTGCCCCCGCCCGACCCCGCCCTGCTGGCCCCGCCCGACCCCGCTCCGCTGTCCCCGCCCGCCCCGGACCTGCTGGCCGCGTTCGAGGCCGCGCCCGGCTTCATGCCCCGCGACGAGGGCCTGGCGCTCCACGCCGCCGCCGCGGAGGCCGCCGGCCTCGGGCTCCCCCTGCTGGAGGTCGGCACGTACTGCGGGCGCTCCACGATCCTGCTCGCCGCCGCCGCCCGCGCGGCCGCCCGCCCCGGCGTCGTCGCCGTCACCGTCGACCACCACCGCGGCAGCGAGGAGCAGCAGCCCGGCTGGGAGTACCACGACCCCGGGCTCGTCGACCCCGCGACGGGTCTGACGGACACCCTGCCCACGTTCCGCCGCACGCTGTACGCGGCCGGCCTCGAGGACCACGTCGTCGCCGTCGTCGGCCGGTCGCCGGCGGTCGCGGCGCTCTGGAACCGGCCGCTCGGGCTCGTCTTCGTCGACGGCGGCCACACCGACGAGCACGCCACCGCCGACTACGAGGGCTGGGCCCCGCACGTCGCGCCGGGCGGGCTGCTGGCCGTGCACGACGTGTTCGCCGACCCGGCCGAAGGCGGTCAGGCCCCGTACCGTATCTACCGGCGCGCGCTGGACTCCGGGGCGTTCACTCAGACCGCCGCCCACCGGAGCCTTAAGGTCCTGCGCCGTACCGGCACCGGAATTTGACCGTCGGATTCTTCTGCTACGGTCGCACGGATGTCCAGCCAGAACCGGCGGCCCATCCGCGCCTATCTTCTGCTCGCACCCGTGGCACCGCTGGCCTTCGCCGGCGTACTCGTGTGGCAGTCGGTGGGCGGCGACGGTTCCGCCGCGAACGGGCGGGAACCCGGCGGGCCTCCGTCGGCGTCCTCCTCCCCGACCCGGCCCACCGCCGAGGATCCCGAGGATTCGAACAACTCGAAGAATGCGAAGGACCCGGAGGTGGGCGAGAAGCCGCTGGCCGGAAAGGTGATCGTGCTGGACCCCGGGCACAACCCGAACAACCGCGACCACGCTGCCGAAATCAACCGCCAAGTCGACATAGGCACCGTGCGCAAGGAGTGCGACACCACCGGCACCGCCACCAACGGCGGTTATGCCGAGGCCGACTTCACCCTGGACGTGGCCAGGCGCGCCCGCACCCTGCTGCGCGCACAAGGCGCGGAGGTGCGGCTCACGCAGGACGGCAAGCGGGAGTTCGGGCCGTGCATCGACGAGCGCGCGGAGGCCGGCAACAAGGCCGGGGCCGACGCGGTCGTCTCCATCCACGCCGACGGCGGCGGACCGGGTTCGCGCGGGTTCCACGTGATCCTGCCGGGCGAGGTGCACGAGGGAAAGGCGGACACCACCGCCATCGTGAAGCCCTCGCGAAAGCTGGGCAAAGAGTTGAAGTCACACTTCGCGGAGGAAACCGGAAGTAAGCCCTCCAACTATGTGGGCAACGACACAGGCTTCACGGTACGCACCGATCTGGGCGGACTGAACCTCTCGACTGTGCCCAAAGTCTTCATCGAATGCGGCAACATGCGGGACGCTAAGGACGCCGACCTGCTGACGGACGCCGTATGGCGGCAGCGGGCGGCGCACGGAATCACGAACGGCATCGGGGCTTTCCTGGCAGGGTAGGCGCAAGTCGTCGACAGACCAGGAAATGCACACCGGGGGAACAAGGGGGACTCGTGGCCAGGGGGCCCGATGTGGCCGATCCGCGGACCCGTACGATGGGGCCTCATTTCACGCTCCGCAGCGTGGGGATCTGCACCAGCAACAGCGACAACGACCAATACGTAAGGGACATTTCGTGAACATCCGCTCACTCACTCGGGGCGACGGCGTAGTGATCGGAGCAGCGCTGCTGCTGATTATCGCCTCGTTCCTCGACAGCATCTCGGTGGACTGCCCCACGGGCGCCGACTGCGGGGGCATGGAGGTGCCCAACGGCTGGGACTCCGACCAGTTTCCGCTGCTGCCCGCGGTCTTCCTGACCGGCATCATCGCCGCGGCGCTCATCGCCGTCGGCCGGATGCGCGGCGACGACAAGCAGCTCGCCGGGCTCACGCTGAACCAGTGGGGCACCGCGCTGGCGGCCGCCGCCCTCTTCAGCTCGCTGTTCACCCTCTTCGGCGGCGCGCGCAGCATGGCCAACGACGCCACCGGTGAAGACGTGTTCGGCATGGGCATCGGCCTGATCCTCGCGCTCATCGCGAACCTCGCGCTGACCGCGGGCGCGGTCCTCGGCCAGACCCTCCCGGCGTTCAAGGCGAACCTGCTCGGCAGCCCCGGCGCCCCGGCGCCCGCCGCCCCGTACGGCGGCGGCCAGCCGCAGCCCGGTTACGGCTACCCCGGCGGCCAGCCCGGCCCCGGTGGCCCCCAGCCCGGCGGCCCGCAGGGCGGCGCCCCGTTCGGCGGCGGTCAGCAGGCTCCGTTCGGCGGCGGTCCCGGCGCGGGTGGCCCGCAGCCGGGCGGCCCGCAGGCCGGTGCCCCGGCCGGTGCCCGGCCGCAGCAGGCGCAGGCCGCGCCGCAGCCGGCGGCCGGCGGCTCGTTCGCCCCGTTCTGGTTCGCGGTGCCGGCGGCCCGGCCGCTCTTCGCCGAGGACGGCTCGTCGGCGCAGATCGCCGAGCTGACCCCGGGCATCTGGTACCTGGCGGTGGACCAGCGCGGTGCCGCGCTGGTCGCGCAGACCCAGGACGGCCGCCGCGGCGTGCTGCAGGACACCACGGGTATCCAGCGCGGCGCCTGACGCCCCGCGCCTGGCGCCTCATCCGACGGCCCCCGCCCGACACTTCGGGCGGGGGCCGTCGCGTGCGGGCGGTACGCGACGGCCGCACGCGGTACGTCCCGCCCGCGCGGTACGTCCCCGCCCCGCGCGATGCGCCCGGGCGCTCACCCCCAGGCCGTCGCCGCCAGCCACGTGTCCAGCACCCCCGCCTCGCCCAGCACCTCCACCCGGCCGCTGTCCGGCGGCAGCCGCCGGTAGAACACCCGCAGTACGTCAGCCAGCGGCCCGCGCAGCGCCACCGCCGCCTTCGCGTGCTCCCGGCGCCAGCGGAACCCGCCGGGCCCCAGCTCGATCAGCCACTCCGCGCCCGCCTCCGGGGACGTGTCGGTGGCGTGCAAGTGGATGCCGGAGCCCGCGAGTTCCGGTGCGTGCAGCGGCTCCATGTCCGGGTCACCGCCGCGCTGCGCGAACTCCAGGATCTCCAGCCACTCGTCGATCGCGTCGGCCGCCACGTCCGCGTCGACCGCGAACTCCACCCCCGCCGCCCCGTCCGCGTCCGCCCAGGTCCACACCCCGGCGTCCGCGCCCGCCGCGCGCAGCTCCGCGGCGAGCAGGTCCGCGCCCTCGGCGAGCCAGCCGTCGAGCGCGGCGGCGGTGCGCGGCTCGGGTCCCGCGTAGCCGGGCACGGTCTCCTCGGCCAGTTCCTCGGTGGCGCGGGTCCTGACGAGTTCGGCCGCCCAGCGGTGCGCGCCGCCGACGTGCACGGCGAGTTCGCCCAGATCCCAGTCGGGGCAGGTCGGTACGCGGGTGGCGAGGTCGGCGCCGCGGACGGTGCGGCGCAGCAGGTCGGTCTGCGCGCCGACTTCGGCGCAGTAGCGCTCGTACGGAAGTCTCATGCCAGCGCACTCTACGGGCGCGCCCCGCCCGTACCCGCGCCCCGCCGCCTTCGCCTCCGCGGCCGCCGGTCGTGCCCTGCGGGCGCCGGCCAAACCCCCCGCGCGTACTAGCCGTGCTGCCGCGGGCCGCCGCCCTGCGCGTCGACCAACCGGCAGACCGTCTCGATGTCGGTCCGCACCTGCGCACTCGACGCGCGCCCCGACAGCCAGGTGATGAGCGCCGCGTGCCACGTGTGCTCGATCACCCGCGCCACCGACAACTGCTCGGGCGCAGGCCGGCCCTCGGCGCCCATCGCGTCCAGGATGATCGCGGAGGTCAGCCGGGAGGCGACCTCCACCTCCGGGCTCACCGACCGGTCGGCGAAGATCAGGGCGCGCACCATCGCGTCCGCGAGCTGCGGCTCGCGCTGGAGGGCGCGGAAGGCGCGCAGCAGCGTCTGCGCCACCCGGGCGCCCGGCTCGGCGGCGGTCGGCGGGCGCTTGCGCAGCGTCTCGTGCAACTGCCGCAACTGGTCCTGGAGGGTGGCGACGAGCAGATGGACCTTGGAAGGGAAGTACCGGTACAGCGTGCCGAGCGCGACGCCCGCCCGCTCCGCGACCTCGCGCATCTGCACCGCGTCGAACCCGCCGCGGCCGGCCAGCTCCGCCGTGGCCTGGAGGATGCGGCGGCGGCGTGCCTCCTGCCGCTCGGTGAGCTGCGCCCTGCCCGCCCTCGATGTTGTCGTCATGTGTCCCGATCTGTGCCGTGCTTCCCCCGACGGCAGATCCGGCGCACAGGTCTCGCTACCAACCGGTAGATTCGAAGCCGCCGAACGCCTGCCTGAAACTTGTTCTAGATTAGCGCGAGCGGTTACGCTCCGGCGAAACTGCAGTGAGAAGGGGGCCGTACGTGACCGCCGAGGTGCCACTGCGCATCGCCCTGCTCAGCTACAAGGGCAACCCCTACTGCGGCGGACAGGGCGTCTACGTCCGCCACCTCTCCCGCGAGCTGGCCCGCCTCGGCCACCGGGTCGAGGTGATCGGCGCCCAGCCCTACCCCGTGCTCGACCCCGGCGTCACCCTGACGGAGCTGCCCAGCCTCGACCTCTACCGGCAGCCCGACCCCTTCCGCACCCCCGCGCGCGGCGAGTACCGCGACTGGATCGACCTGCTCGAAGTCGGCACGATGTGGACCGGCGGCTTCCCGGAGCCGCTGACCTTCAGCCTCCGCGCCCGCCGCCATCTGGCCGCCCGCCGCGGCGAGTTCGACGTCGTCCACGACAACCAGACCCTCGGCTACGGCCTCCTCGGCGGCACCCGCGCCCTCGGCGCCCCGCTCGTGACCACCGTGCACCACCCGATCACCGTCGACCGGGACCTGGAGCTGGCCGCCGCGCCCGACAGGCGGCGGCGCTACTCGGTGCGCCGGTGGTACGGGTTCACGCGCATGCAGCGCCGCGTCGCCCGCCGGCTGCCCGCGGTGCTGACGGTCTCCGGCTCGTCGCGTACGCAGATCACCGCGCAGCTCGGGGTGCGGCCCGAGCGGGTGCACGTGGTCCCGATCGGCGCGGACACGGAGCTGTTCACGCCGGACCCCTCGGTGCCGCGGCTGCCGGGCCGGATCGTCACGACGGCGAGCGCGGACGTGCCGCTGAAGGGTCTGGTGCACCTCGTCGAGGCGCTGGCCAAGGTGCGCACGGAGCAGCCGGACGCGCACGTGGTCGTGGTCGGCAAGCGCGCGGAGGACGGCCCGGTCGCGCAGGCCGTCGAGCGCTTCGGGCTCGGCGGGGCGATCAGGTTCGTCACCGGCATCAGCGACGCGGAGCTGGTCGGCCTGCTGCGCAGCGCGCAGGTCGCGTGCGTGCCTTCGCTGTACGAGGGCTTCTCGCTGCCGGCCGCCGAGGCGATGGCGACGGGCACGCCCCTGGTCGCCACGACGGGCGGGGCGATCCCGGAGGTCGCGGGCCCGGACAACGAGACGAGCCTGGCGGTTCCCCCGGGAGACGCCGGCGCCCTGGCCACCGCCCTGACCCGGCTGCTCGCCGACGCCCCCCTGCGCGCCCGCCTGGGCGCGGCGGGCCGCGAGCGGGTGCTGGCCCGCTTCACCTGGGCGCAGGCGGCGAAGCAGACCGCGGAGCGCTACCGGGAAACGATCGCGGCCTCCCCGGCGACGGCCGCCCGCGCCGTCGCGCGCCCCTCTCCCCCGCCCCACCCCGCCCCCGTACGCCTCCCGCCGACCCCTCCGGAGGAGATTTGCTGACCGTCGACTTCACCCGCTTTCCGCTCGCGCCCGGTGACCGCGTGCTCGACCTCGGCTGCGGCGCCGGGCGGCACGCCTTCGAGTGCTACCGGCGCGGCGCCCGCGTCGTCGCCCTCGACCGCGACGGCGACGAGATCCGCGAAGTCGCCCGCTGGTTCGCGGCGATGAAGGAGGCGGGCGAGGCCCCGGCGGGCGCCACCGCCACCGCCGTCGAAGGCGACGCCCTCGCGCTGCCGTTCCCCGACGACAGCTTCGACGTCGTCATCGTCTCCGAGGTGATGGAGCACATCCACGACGACAAGGGCGTGCTCGCCGAAATGGTCCGCGTGCTGCGCCCCGGCGGCCGGATCGCGGTCACGGTCCCGCGCTACGGCCCCGAGAAGGTCTGCTGGGCGCTCTCCGACGCGTACCACGAGGTCGAGGGCGGCCACATCCGCATCTACAAGGCGGACGAACTGGTCGGCAGGATCCGCGAGTCGGGCCTCAAGCCGTACGGCCTGCACCACGCGCACGCGCTGCACTCGCCGTACTGGTGGATCAAGTGCGCCGTCGGCGTCGACAACGACAAGTCGCCCGCCGTCCGCGCGTACCACAAGCTGCTGGTCTGGGACATCATGAAGAAGCCGCTCGCGACCCGCCTCGCCGAGCGGCTGCTCGATCCGGTGCTGGGCAAGAGCGTCGTCGTCTACGCGACCAAGCCCCACGAGGGCGGCCGGTGACCGGTTCCGAGCGCACAGAGCACCTGGTCCTGCCCGGCGTGCTGGACGCCGCCGAGGTGGCGCAGACCGTCGCCGGGATCGCCGCGGTGCAGCGGGACGACGGGGCGATCCCGTGGTACCGCGGGCACCACCTCGACCCGTGGGACCACACCGAGGCGGCGATGGCCCTGGACGCCGCGGGCGAGCACGCGCGCGCGGAGGCGGCGTACGAGTGGCTGCGCCGGCACCAGCTCGCGGACGGCTCCTGGTACGCGGCGTACGCGGACGGGGACGCCGCCCGGCCGACCGACCGGGGCCGGGAGACGAACTTCTGCGCGTACCCCGCGGTCGGCGTCTGGCACCACTATCTGGCCACCGGGAACGAGGCGTTCCTGCGCCGGATGTGGCCGGTGGTGCGGGGGGCGGTGGAGTTCGTGCTGGGGCTCCAGCAGCCAGGCGGCCAGGTGGGCTGGAAGCGGGAGCCCGCCGACGGCGAAGTGCTCACCGACGCCCTGCTGACCGGCTCCTCCTCCGTGCACCACGCGCTGCGCTGCGCGCTGGCCGCGGCCGAGCGGCTCGGCGAGCGGCAGCCCGGGTGGGAGCCGGCCCTCGGCCGGCTCGGGCACGCGATCCGGCGGCACCCGGAGCGGTTCCTGGACAAGGACCGCTTCTCGATGGACTGGTACTACCCGGTGCTCGGCGGCGCGGTCACAGGACCCGCGGCCGTCGCGCGCATCGAGCGCGAGTGGGACCGCTTCGTCGTCCCCGGGCTCGGCGTGCGCTGCGTGAGCGACCGGCCGTGGGTGACGGGCGGCGAGAGCGCGGAGCTGGTGCTCGCGCTGTGGGCGGCGGGCGACGGCGAGCGGGCGCTGGAGGTGCTGCGCTGGCTGAAGCATCTGCGGGCGGAGGACGGCATGTACTGGACGGGGTACGTCTTCGAGGACGACGCGATCTGGCCCGCGGAGCGCACGTCGTGGACGGCGGGGGCGCTGCTGCTCGCGCTGGCGGCGGTCGGCGGCGAGGAGGCGACGGGCGCGGTGTTCGGCGGGGCGGGGCTGCCGCGGGGGCTGGACCCGGACTGCTGCTGAAGGGTACGGGCCGCGCGTTCCGTACCGGACCCGGGAGAGCGCCGGTCCCGTACGAGCCCGGGGGCCGCGGCCCGTGCGGGGCCGAACTCCGGTCCGTACGAGCCCGGAAGGCCCCGGCCGTACGGCACCCGCCCCGCAACCGCCCTCGTCAGCCGCCCCGCGGCCGGGACCGGCGCTGACCTCCGCGGGTACGGGGCGGTAAGGTGAGCGGCGACAACTTCAACCGTGCCCAGCAGGAGAAGCCGGTGCGAAACCGGCGCTGACCCGCAACCGTGAGTGCGGCCGCCATGGCCGTGCGAGCCGGAGCACCCGCGGGGCGCGGCAGGCTCACAGGGGCCCCGCCGGTACCGATGCCGGCCCGGGCCCCGTCCGTCGCGGTATGCGGAGCTGAGCCCGGCACCCCCGGCGCGCGCCGAGCGCGGACGGGCGGCCGCGGCCGGCTGTGCCGGCCGCCCCGTCCCGAAAGGCCCCCGCTCCGCCATGGCTCCGATAGGCCGGACCGCCGCCGCCCGCGGCACGCGCGCCGCACTCGCCACCGCAGTGCTGCTGCCCCTGACCGTCGCCGGCCCGGCGACGGCGGCCTCGGCCGCCACCGCGCCGCAGGCGGCACCGCAGGCCGCCGCGCAGGGCATACCCGCGCAGGCCGTACCCGCACAGAAGAAGCTGCCCGAGGGCCTCTACGGCACCGCGGACCCCGAGTTCGACGGCGTCTGGCGGCAGTCGCTGGCCCTCCTCGCCCAGCGCTCGCAGCAGTTGCGCCCGGCGCCGGCCGCGGTCGCCTTCCTCACCGGGCAGCAGTGCGCGGACGGCGGCTTCGCCGCGTACCGCGCGGATGTCGCCAAGCCCTGCGACGAGGCGGCCGAGGACACCAACGCCACGGCCGCCGCGGTGCAGGCGCTGAGCGCGCTGGGCGGGCAGCGCAAGGCCGTGGCCAAGGGCGTCGCCTGGCTGAAGGAGATCCAGAACGAGGACGGCGGCTGGGGCTTCAACCCCGGTGGCCCGACGGACGCCAACTCGACCGCGGTCGTCGTCGGCGCGCTCGCCGCGGTCGGCGAGGAGCCGGAGAAGACGACGGCGGGCGGCGGCAGCCCGTACGACGCGCTGGCGGCGCTCCAGCTCGGCTGCGACGCGAAGAAGGCGGAGCGGGGGGCGTACGCGTACCAGCCGGAGGACGACGGCGCGCTGTTCCCCAACGACTACGCGACCGCGGCCGCCGTGCTCGCCGGCACCGGCAACGGCCTCGGTGCCGGGATGGCGAAGGGGGACACCGGCGGCAAGGACGAGCCGGTCGAGGCGGGCGCCTGCGCGGAGGACCCGTCCCCCGCACAGGCGGCGGACGCGGGTGCCGCGTACCTGGCGCGGAAGCTCGCGGCCGGCGACGGGCACCTGCCGATGATGACCGGCGAAGGACCCGACCACAACGCGACCGCCGTCGCCGCCCTGGCGCTGGCCGCGGGCGGCCACGGCAGCGCGGCGCGCGAGCCGTACGGCTGGCTGGAGCGCGACAAGAGCACCCTGGCCTGGTCGAAGGAGAACCCGGCGGCCCTGGCCACCCTCGTCCTCGCCGCGGACGCGGTGGACGCCGACCCGAGCGCCTTCGCGGGCGGTACGGACCTGGTGGCGAACCTCAACGCCACCGGCCCGCAGCCGACCGCGGAGAAGCCGGCGGCGGACCCGGCGTGGGAGGAGTCCTCGGACGACGACGGCGGCCCGGGGGTGATGGTCTGGTCGCTGCTGGCGGTGGGCCTGGCGGCGGGCGCGGGCATCGGCCTGCTGGCGAGCGCCCGCAGAAAGAAGCGCGCATGACCGGCGGCGGGCAACCGCGCCGCGAGCGGCGGGCGATACCGCGGGCGGTACGGGGGACGGTACGGCGGGCGCTCGTCGCCGCGGCCGGCGGCGCCCTGCTGGTGCTCGGGGCGGGTGCGCCCGGGGCGCAGGCCGCCGAGGGGTACCGGTACTGGTCCTTCTGGGACCGGGACGGGGACTCCTGGGTCTACGCCACCAAGGGCCCCGGCATCGAGCGGCCCGCGGACGGGGACGTGCACGGCGTGCGGTTCGCGGTCAGCGAGGAGTCCGGCGGCGGCCCGCGCCCCCGCGGGGCCGCGGACTTCGGCGCCGTCTGCGGCGACACCCCGCCCGGCGACGGCCGCAAACGCGTCGCCCTCGTCCTGGACTTCGGCACCGCCGCGCACGCCCCCGACGGCCGGACCCCGCCCCCGGCCCGTACGGAATGCGCCTCGGTTCCGGAGGACGCCACCCTCGGCGACGCCCTCGCCGCCGTCGCGGAGCCGCTGCGCTACGACTCCAACGGCCTGCTCTGCGCCATCGACGGCTACCCGCGCAGCGGCTGCGCCGAGCCGGCGTCGGCCGACGAGGGCGCCGGCGAGGCCGAGGGGCCGCGTGTCGAGGTCACGTACTCCGCCGTCCCCGGTGACGAGGGCGCCGGGGAGGCACGCGACAGGGTCGACATCTCCACCGTCCCGGCGGACGAGGCCGGGGACTCCGGCCCGTCGACGGGCACGGTCGGCGGCCTCGTCATGGTCGCGGTCCTCGCCGGCCTCACGGTGTGGCAGTTGCGCCGCCGCCGCACATGACACCCGAGGCCCCCCACCGCCCCGGCTCCCCGCGCACCGCCGAGGGGCGGAGCGCGCCCGTGAAGGCCGCGCGCGGCGGCGTCCTCCGGCCGCCCCTCGCCGACCGCGCCAACGCCCTGCACGCCGGAGCCTGGTGGCTCTGGGCGCTCGGGCTCGCCACCGCCGCCTCCCGCACCACCAACCCCCTCCTCCTCGCCCTCCTCGTCGCCGTCGCCGGCTACGTCGTCGCCGCCCGCCGCACCGACGCTCCGTGGGCCCGCTCCTACGCGCTCTTCCTCAAGCTCGGCCTCTTCGTCATCGCCGTGCGGCTCCTCTTCGCCACCTTCCTCGGCTCGCCCATCCCCGGCACCCACGCCCTCTTCACCCTCCCGGAAGTCCCCCTCCCCGAGTGGGCGCAGGGGGTGCGCCTCGGCGGCCGGGTCACCGCCGAGCAACTGACGTTCGCCTTCTACGACGGCATGAAGCTGGCCACCCTCCTCATCTGCGTCGGCGCCGCCAACGCCCTCGCCAATCCCGCCCGCCTGCTGAAGTCCCTGCCCGCCGCGCTGTACGAACTCGGCGTCGCCGTCGTCGTCGCGATGACCTTCGCCCCGCACTTCGTCGCCGACGTCGCCCGGCTGCGCCGCGCCCGCCGGCTGCGCGGCCGCGAGGACCGCGGGCCGCGGGCCCTCGTCCAGGTCGGAGTCCCGGTGCTGGAGGGCGCGTTGGAGCGTTCCGTGGCGCTGGCCGCGGCGATGGACGCCCGCGGCTACGGCCGTACGGCCCGGCTCCCCCGCGCCGTCAGGATCACCACCGCCGCGCTCACCCTCGGCGGGCTCCTCGGCGTCTGCGCCGGCACGTACGGGCTGCTCGCCGCCTCCGGCGCCGGCTACGGCCTGCCCGTGCTGGCGCTCGGCGCCGCCGCCGCGGCCTGCGGACTGTGGCTCGGCGGGCGCCGCGCGGTGCGCAGCCGCTACCGGCCCGACCGCTTCGGGCCGCGCGCCTGGCTGGTCGCCGCCTCCGGCGCGGCCGTCGGCGGCCTGATGATCTACGCCAACTCCTACGCCCCCGACGCCCTGCACCCCACCGTCGTACCCCTGACCGCGCCCGAACTGCCGCTGTGGCCGGCCGCGAGCTGCCTGCTCGGCCTGCTGCCGGCGCTCGTCGCGCCCGTACCGCCGCTGCCGCAGGAACCACGCGCCCCGAGAACCACCGAGGAGACCGCCCAGTGATCCGTTTCGAGGACGTGTCCGTCGTCTACGACGGCGCCGCGAAGCCCGCGATCCGGGGCGTGGACCTCACCGTGCCCGAGGGCGAACTCGCCCTGCTCGTCGGCCCCTCCGGGGTCGGCAAGTCGACCCTGCTGAACGCCGTGTGCGGGCTCGTGCCGCACTTCACCGGCGGCACCCTGCGCGGCCGCGTCACCGTCGACGGCCGCGACACCCGCACCCACCCGCCGCGCGAACTGGCCGACGTCGTCGGCACGGTGGGCCAGGACCCGCTGGCGCACTTCGTCACGGACACGGTCGAGGACGAACTCGCCTACGGCATGGAGTCCCTGGGCCTGCCGCGCGACACCATGCGGCGCCGGGTGGAGGAGACGCTCGACCTGCTCGGCCTCACCGAGCTGCGCGACCGCCCGATCGCCTCGCTCTCCGGCGGCCAGCAGCAGCGGGTGGCGATCGGCTCGGTGCTGACGCCGCACCCGCGGGTGCTGGTCCTGGACGAGCCGACGTCGGCGCTGGATCCGGCGGCGGCGGAGGAGGTGCTGGCCGTGCTCCAGCGGCTGGTGCACGACCTGGGCACGACGGTGCTGCTGGCGGAGCACCGGCTGGAGCGGGTGGTGCAGTACGCGGACCAGGTCATCGTCCTGCCGTCCCCGGGCGCGGCACCGGAGGCGGGCGCGCCGGCGGAGATGATGGCCGTCTCGCCGGTACGGCCCCCGGTGGTCGCGCTGGGACGGCTGGCGGGCTGGTCGCCGCTGCCGCTGACGGTACGGGACGCGCGCCGGCGCGCGGCGCCGCTGCGGGAGCGGCTGGCGGGGCTGACGCCGGGCGGCGGCGAGGCCGGACCGGGCGAGCGGGGCGCCGGGCCCGGGGACGGGCCGGGGGGCGGGCCCGCGGCCGTCGCGGAGCGGTTCACGGTGCGCCGCGGGCGGGCGGAGGTGCTGCGCGGGGTGTCGCTGTCCGTCGCCGCGGGCGAGACCGTCGCGGTCATGGGGCGCAACGGCGCGGGGAAGTCCACGCTGCTGGCCGGCTTCGTCGGCATGCACCGGCCGGCCGCCGGTGCCGTACGGCTCGGGGACCTCGTCCCGCACCGCACCCGGCCCGCCGAACTCCTGCGGCACGCGGGGCTCGTACCGCAGGATCCGCGGGATCTGCTGTACGCGGACACCGTCGCCGCGGAGTGCGCCGCCGCCGACGGCGACGCGGGGGCCGCGGCCGGCACCTGCCGCGCCCTGGTCGCCGAACTGCTGCCCGGCGTACCGGACGAGGCGCACCCCCGCGACCTCTCGGAGGGCCAGCGGCTCGCGCTCGCCCTGGCCGTGATCCTCACCGCCCGCCCCCGGCTGCTGCTGCTCGACGAGCCCACCCGCGGCCTCGACTACGCGGCGAAGGCCCGGCTCGTCGGGGTGCTGCGCGGGCTCGCCGCGGCGGGCCACGCGATCGTGCTGGCGACGCACGACGTGGAGCTGGCGGCGGAACTGGCGCACCGGGTGGTGATCCTGGCCGACGGCGAGGTGGTCGCGGACGGGCCGACGGCGGAGGTCGTCGTCGCCTCGCCGTCGTTCGCACCGCAGGTGGCGAAGATCCTGAGCCCGGCGGGCAGCGACACGGCGGCCGGTACGACGTGGCTGACGGTCGCCCAGGTCCGGCACGCCCTGGAGGCGGCGGCATGACCGCGGAAGAACCCGGAACCGCACCCGGGACACCCGGCGGCGATACGTACGCGAGCCCCCCGGACGCCCACGACCCGCCCGGCACCCCCGGCACGCCCGGCCCCGCCGGAAGCCCTCCGGCCGCCGCCCCCGCCCGCGCCCCCCGCCTCCGCGTGGTGCGCCTCGGCCCCGTCTCCGCCGCCGCCCTGCTGCTCGTCTCCGTCATCGGCGTCGCCGCCTTCGGCTGGCCGCTGCTCGCCGGGCCCGACTCCGGTCTCGCCCACTCCGGCGACGCCCCCTGGCTCTTCGCCGCGCTCCTCCCCCTCCTCGTCGCCGTGGTCGGCGCGACCATCGCCGACTCCGGACTCGACGCCAAGGCCGTGGCGATGCTCGGCGTCCTCGCCGCCGTGGGCGCCGCGCTGCGGCCCCTCGGGGCCGGAACGGCGGGGATCGAACCGATGTTCTTCCTCATGGTGCTCTCCGGCCGGGTGCTGGGCCCGGGCTTCGGGTTCGTGCTCGGGGCCGTGACGATGTTCGCGTCCGCCCTGCTCACGGGCGGGGTCGGGCCCTGGATGCCGTTCCAGATGCTCGCCATGGGCTGGGTGGCGATGGGCGCCGGGATGCTGCCGGGGGCGGAGCGGCTGCGGGGGCGCGCGGAGTTGTGGCTGCTTGCCTCGTATGGAGCAATGGCTTCAATTCTTTACGGCACGGTCATGAACCTCCAGGGGTGGCCGTATCTGAGCGGTATGTCTACGGGCGTGTCGTTCGTCGCGGGCGATCCGCTGCCGGAGAACCTGGCCCGTTTCGTCGCGTACTGCCTCGCCACGTCGCTGGGTTGGGATCTGCCGCGCGCGGTGGTCACGGCGGTGTGCACGCTGACCCTCGGCCAGGCCGTGCTCGCCGCGCTGCGCCGCGCCACCCGAAAGGCCGCATTCGGCACTCCGGTGACATTCGAGACGCGAACCCCCTGAATGCGCGGGCATCTCATATGTGAGATAGCGTCCAAGTCATGGCAGACGACTACCTCGTGCGCATCGGCAGGCTCATCCGTGACGCCCGGCAGCACCGCGGATGGTCGCAGAGTCAGCTCGCCGCCGCGCTGGGCACCAGTCAGAGCGCCGTCAACCGGATCGAGCGCGGCAACCAGAACATCAGCCTGGAGATGATCGCCCGCATCGGCGAGGCACTGGACAGCGAGATCGTCGCCCTGGGCACCGCGGGCCCGATGCATCTGCGGGTCAGCGGCGGCCGCCGGCTGTCCGGCGCGATCGACGTGAAGACCAGCAAGAACGCCTGCGTCGCGCTGCTCTGCGCCACGCTGCTGAACTCCGGGCGCACGGTGCTGCGCCGGGTGGCGCGGATCGAGGAGGTCTTCCGCATCCTGGAGGTGCTGAACAGCATCGGGGTGCGGACCCGCTGGATCAACGACGGCGCCGACCTGGAGGTCGTACCGCCGGCCGAGCTCGATCTGGATTCCATGGACAACGCGGCGGCGCGCCGCACCCGCAGCGTGATCATGTTCCTCGGCCCGCTGCTGCACCGGGTGGAGCGCTTCAAACTCCCGTACGCGGGCGGCTGCGACCTCGGCACCAGGACCGTACAGCCGCACATGGCCGTGCTGCGCCGCTTCGGCCTGGACGTGACGGCCACCGAGGGCGTCTACCACTGCGAGGTCGTCTCGGACGTCGGGCCCGACCGGGCCATCGTGCTGACCGAGCGCGGCGACACCGTGACCGAGAACGCGCTGCTGGCCGCCGCCCGGCACGACGGCGTGACCGAGATCCGTAACGCCAGCTCCAACTACATGGTCCAGGACCTGTGCTTCTTCCTGGAGCACCTGGGCGTGCGCGTGGACGGCGTGGGTTCGACGACGCTGCGCGTGCACGGCGTGCCGTACATCGACCGGGACGTCGACTTCTCCCCGTCCGAGGACCCGGTGGAGGCGATGAGCCTGCTGGCGGCGGCGGTCGTCACGTCGTCGGAGCTGACGGTGCGCCGGGCGCCGGTGGAGTTCCTGGAGATCGAGCTGTCGGTGCTGGAGGAGATGGGCCTCGACCTCGACCGCACCCCCGAGTACGCCGCGGACAACGGCCGTACCCGGCTGGTGGATCTGACCGTACGCCCGTCGAAGCTCCAGGCGCCGATCGACAAGATCCACCCGATGCCGTTCCCCGGCGTCAACATCGACAACGTGCCGTTCTTCGCGGCCATCGCCGCCTCCGCGCAGGGCTCGACCCTCATCCACGACTGGGTCTACGACAACCGCGCCATCTACCTCACGGAACTGACCCGCCTGGGCGCCGGCGTCAAACTCCTCGACCCGCACCGCGTGCTGGTCGAGGGCCCGACGCGGTGGCGCGAGACGGAGATGATGTGCCCGCCGGCGCTGCGCCCCGCGGTGGTGGTGCTGCTGGGCATGATGGCGGCGGAGGGCACGTCGGTGCTGCGCAACGTCTATGTCATCAACCGGGGTTACGAGTCCCTGGCCGACCGCCTCAACTCGGTGGGCGCCCGCATCGAGACCTTCCGCGACATCTGACATGAAGATGCCGCCGCACCCCGGCTGACCTGCTCCCCAGCGAGCCAGGATGGAGGGGCGGCAGTATCTCGGGGACTTCTCCGGGACTTTGGGTCCGCGCGGGCTACGGGCTACGCCCCATGAGCTCTGCCGACCGGCTATCCGGAGCGTGAACCCAGGGTCGGAGTGCCCAGGCCAGCGGGCCAGGGAGACGACGGATTCACCGGCCTCCAGTTCCCCGGGAGGCGTAGAAGTGGCGGAGGACATGCAGCCGCACGTCCCGGACCCTGCGGCGCTCGGGAAGGGCGAAACACAGCCTCGCCCGCACCACCAGCCGGGCCGGCCGGCGCGGGGACTCCCCCGCGTCCCCACCTTCGGCCACCGCCGGTACGCCGACGGTGTCGTCACCTGCGAACGCCTGGGCCCACCTGAACATCACCGAACCGGTTGCACCTTCACCGCATCCGGCGCAAGCCCGCGCGGAAAGTGGCGTAGGCCGGGTGGTTTTACGCCGCTTCAGGCATCGGACTTGGGGCGGCGCTCGGGCGACTGCTGGTCTCGTTCTTCGTTGATGCGCTTGGCCTCGCCGAGTTGGTCTTCGAGGCTGATGATGCGGCAGGCGGCCTCGACGGGGGTGCCCTGGTCGACGAGTTCGCGGGCGCGGGCGGCGAGTCGCAGTTGGTGGCGGGAGTAGCGGCGGTGTCCGCCCGACGAGCGGAGGGGGGTGATGAGGCCGGCTTCTCCGAGGGCGCGGAGGAAGGCGGGGCTGGTGCCGAGTATTTCGGCGGCGCGCCCCATGGTGTAGGCGGGGTAGTCATCGTCGTCGAGACGGCCGAGCGGGTCTTCTTCGGTCATGCACACCTCTGATGGGGAAACGGGGAAACGCATCGAGGGGCCCCGGCGCCGAAACGGCGCCAGGGCCCGAGGGGGTTTGCAACACCATCTGCCGGCTTTCAGATGCCGGCTGCTGTTATCCGCACTGCCACCAGAGAAGAGGCGGGGAGTGCGAGGATCGCGGATGTGTGACCGTGTGACCACCTTCCGTTCCGGGGCCTGCGGTACCCGAGCTGTTCATGTCCTCGCCCGGGCGATCCTGATGGCGTCTGCTTCCTCCTTCTCATCTACTCGTCTGTCACTACCTGTCTTCCTGCGGGCAGTTCGTCCTCTGCCACGCCTTCTCGATCTCTGGCTACGAGTAGAAGACTACGACAGCCCGCCGCGGATGTCTACTCCGGCCACGATAGATTTTCCCTGTGCGGGGTAGTCGGCTTCTGCATTCTCAGGTATCCGAAAAGTTGCAAGCGCGCACGCCTCTTAGGCGTGAGGGGGTGTACGGAGGAGCGCGTCGGCTGGCGGTCGGCCACCACCTCCTGCCCCGAACCGGAGAGGGCCGTCGTTCCGTGGCGCCTTCGATCCACGCGGCGGTCGCGCGGACGAACCGCTCCGTGTGAGCGGCTCGGCACTCTGCAGCGGGTTCGTCACCCCTTCTGCTTCGCACTGCCCGCGGGGGTGCGGAGAGCGGGAGGGAGGGATCCGGCGCCCACCCTCCGCACCGGTCCGGCCGATGTCAGCCGGAGATCTCTTTGCTCCCGGATGCGAGGCCAACGGAGACCTTGCGGCGCTTGGCGCGCTCGGCGATCGGGATTCGCAGGGTGAGCGCCCCTGCGTCGTAGTCGGCCTGGATCCGCTCGGTGTCGAGGGTGTCGGCGAGCATGATCTGGCGGGAGAAGACACCCAGCGGCCGTTCGGACAGCTCCATCCGCACGTCCTCGGACTTCGCCACCGGGCGCCGCTCGGCCCGGACCGTGAGCATGTTCCGCTCGACGTCGATGTCGATCGCGTCCGCGGTGACGCCCGGGAGGTCGAAGGTCACCAGGTACTCGTCGCCGTCGCGGTAGGCGTCCATCGGCATGGCCGACGGTCGGGACCAGGTGCCCTGGCCCACGAGCTGCTGGGCCAGCCGGTCCAGCTCACGGAAGGGTTCAGTGCGCATCAACATCGTGAAACACCTCCAGCAGGTTCAGGCAGTTGCTGCCAATGCGCCTTGCTGACACCGTCGTACCATGTCATCCAATGGATGACGATCAACGTGTCGTCGGTGTGATGACACCGAGAGGGAGGCGCCCGTGACCGCAGCCGACCAGCCGTCCGTGTCCGGCACGAACGCCCACAGTCCGACGTCGTTCCTGGCCGCCGCGGCGGCCCTGCAAGCTATTGACGGAGCCCTGCGCGATGCCCAGCAAGAACCGCCGGACGCCCTCGGTACGCCCACCCCCCTGCCTGAGCAGGCCCTGGCCTCGTTGGTCCTGCTCAGGCAGGTACGCGAGCAGCTCGCCGGATGGGAGACCGGCCTGATCGAAACCGCCCGCGGCGCGGGCGCGAGCTGGGCCGACCTCGCCCACCCTCTCGGCGTCGCCAGCCGCCAGGCCGCCGAACGCCGCTACCTGCGCGGCCGCCCCGGCCCCGCGGGCACCACCGGCGAACAACGTGTCCAAGCCACCCGCGAACGCCGCGCCGCACAGCGCACCACCGCCACCTGGGCCCGCCGTCACGCCGCCGACCTTCGCCGCATCGCCGGACAGATCACGGCCCTGACCGACCTGCCCCCCGCGGCCAGCCCTCCGCTCCGCCGGCTCCACGCGGCACTCGCCCACGACGACCCCGCCGAACTCATCGCCCCCCTCGCCACCACCCGCCCACATCTGGCCGCCCACCCCGAACTCACCGCACAGCTCGACGCCCTCACACCTCCCTGATGCGGGAATCTTCAGAGGACGCGGTCTGCGCGGTGTGAAGTCGCCCGAAGCCGGATCTCGGTCGGTAGCCGGTCCGTCCCTACGGCGTCGCGGGCATGGGGAAGTGCTTCGTCGGCGATGAGGGCGACAGTGCGCGCGGGGTCGCCGTGCGGGGCCAGCCGCAGGGACAGCCAGGTACGGGGATGGGTGCGGCGGCCGACCAGGCGGGTGGCTGCCCGGTCGACGCCGGGAAACGATCCGGCTTCCGCGGACAGGGCGTCCTCCAGGGCGCGGCCGTTCACCTGGGCCGTTTCGCCGTCGTCGGTGTCCACCAGTACCTCGCTCAGCCGGCGGCGGCGCACCTGGGCAAGCAGCCACCACAGGCTGAACAGGAGGATGACGGCCAGTGCGGCGATGACGACGGGCCACCACCATCCCTGGTCGTTCCACCGGGTTCGGTCGGCGTCGCTGAGCAGGACCTGTTGGGGTCGGTCCCAGGGCCAGGCGCTGGGGAAGTGCCATCGGCGCAGGAGATCCAGTCCGCCGAGCAGCGCGGTTCCGCCGAAGCCGAGGAGGACCAGGCCGCAGGCTCCGAGCAGCAGCCGGTTGACGATCAGGCGTGCCTGGTGCATGTCACCTCACCGCCTCTTCGCCCGCGTCGCGTGGACGGACAGTTTCGGTCGGCGGGCCAGTGCAAGCCCACGCAGCTCTTGGTCCAGGGTGGTGCGGAGCTCTTCGCGTACGTCGTCCAGGTTGCGGAAGTGGGAGATGGCGTGTGCTTTGACGCGTCGCCGGCCAACGGACAGCTTCGCTGACTGGACGCCGGAGATTTCCATGGCGCGGTCGCGCAGGATCAACGCGGCCGCTGAGCGTTCGAGGCCGGCGCGGATGTCGCCGCACGGGCGCTGTATCGGGAGCAGACGACGTAGCCCGGGAGTCACCGCCGTGACCACGAGCCACAAGCCGATCGCGGTGAGGGCGGCTGTGCTGGCCAAGACCCAGGTGTTGTCCAGGTGGACGGTGGACAGCTTGTGGGCGAGCCAGCGGCGCCAGTGCATACCTGGTCGTCCGGCGCGGACCGACACCACGTCGTAGAGCAGGAACCCGGAAGCGACCAGCACGATCAGCGCGACGACACTCGCGGGAACCCTGCGGGCCGACCAGAACCGCCGGGCCCGGCCGGCGTCCACTTCGGCACCGCCCTCAAGGCTCCCGCCCGCTTTCGAGCGGGCGAGCTCGCCCGCGGGTGGGCTCTCCTCGCTCACCGCACCCGCTCCCTGCCGGACGGCTGCGGTCCGCCCAGTCGTTCGACGCGCACGGCGACCTGGAGAACGGTCATGCCCGCCAGGCTTTCGACCCGTTCACTCACCCGCCGGCGGACTTCGGCACACTGGATGCCGATCGGCGTGGGATAGCCGAGGTCGACGCTCACCTGCACCCGGGCCTCACCGAAGCCGTTCTCGCCCTGACGGTGTACCGAGACCCTGGCCCGTGCGGTCGCCGTCGTGGAGCCCGCTGCCGCGCCCCCCGTGTGAGCGGGGCTGCTTGCTCGTAGCGCCTCGCGCGCCCCTTGCATCGCGATCTTGGCTACCACCCGGTCCGCCACCCGCGTCGCGCCCCGGGCTTCGGACGTCACTCGTGGAGCCGCCGGTGTCGTCACCGGGCCTCACCTGCGCCGGTCGAAACGGTCGCCGCTTCCGTCTCTTCCGGCGCGGAAGATGTCGCCCATCTCCAGGTCACCGTCGGCGACCCGCCCGAGAACGAACCCGATCAAGCCCAGAATCACCACCGTGACAAACGCTCCGAAACCGCCGAAGTACCCGGCGAAGCCCGCCGCCACCCCGGCTGCCGTGCCGATCGAGGCCATGCTCATCATGTGCTCCCTACCCAGCACCGGGTCGGCGCGACCGGACTACCTGATCGTTCTGCCACTGTCTTCTTCGTCCTCCTCATCAGGCAATTTGACGTCGTCGATCGCGATGTTGACCTCGACGACCTCCAGGCCCGTCATCCGCTCCACAGCCGTGATGACGCTCTCCCTGACCTCGGAGGCCAGGTCCGCGATGGCGTAGCCGTAATCGACCACGAGATCGAGATCGAGGGCGCACTGCACCTCGCCGACCTCGGCCTTCACACCACGGGTGACGGACGACCTGCTGCTCGTGCCACCGGGAACCCGGTCGCGGACGGTGCCGAGCGTGCGTGCGATACCGCCGCCCATGGCGTGTACGCCCGGCACTTCCCTCGCGGCCAGCCCCGCGATCTTCTCCACCACCCCGTCGGCGATGGTGGTCCGGCCTCGATCGCCCTGCGCGACCTGCCTGCCGCTGCCGTCACCGCCAACACCGGCCTGGCGGCCCGCAGGCGCGGACTGTGGTTTCTCCGTCTCGTGGGATACCACGAAGCCACCTCTCACTTGACCTACAAGATCCTCTTACATGATTTGCACTGAATGACATATTTGACACGGCAATACCATGATTAATGAGGCAATTAGGTGAATACGCGCCGAGAGCGGTGCCGATCGGCCGCCCCGGCGCCCTGCACGCCCTGCACGCCCTGCGGGTGGCGTTGATGCGGATCGCCGGCTACCGGCTGTACAGGTGCCCGAATTCAAGCCGCCCCGAGTGCTCTTCGGCCCGCCGCAAACGTTCACGGGTGCTTCGGCCGGAACAACTGTGAACCCGAGGAGGAGCACCCCGGACCTGGGGGTGGGCGTCGGCCACCCTGTCGATCAGGTGGTTCTCGCGCAGCTCGTGCTCGGCCGGGCGCCCGATGATGTCCAGCGCACACCGGCTGCGCTCAACCCGCCCCTGCCCCGCCTCTTGGAACCGGAGACCTTGAGGTCCACCACGACAGGCGACGGCTTCCTCCCGCCCGAGCTGAGGGCGCCCCCTTGGACCGCCCCCGCACCGTCACCGACGCACAACGCCCCACCTGCCACTACCTGCACGAGACACGCTCTACCTGTTCAAGAGTGAGAGCTCTCGGTTCATCTCGGCCAGGAACCTGGCGACGACTCCGAGTTCCTCCGGGGTGAAGCGGCTCCGGGCGGCGTCGGTGCCGCGTGCCAGCGGCCGGAAGTAGTCCCTGGCCACCCCCTTGGCCGCCTCCTCGTAATGGAGATGAACCACGCGGCGGTCGTCTGTTGCCCGGACGCGTCGGACGTGGCCGGCGTTCTCCAAGCGGTCCAGACAGGCGGTCACCGCTCCCGATGTCAGGTTGAGCTGCCTGCGGAGCCGCCCGGGGGTGAGGGGCTCGCCGGAGCCGTCCGTCCCGGCGTCCAGGATCGCGATGAGGGCCTGTACGTCGGTGAGATGGAGTCCCTGTGCGTCCGCGAACTCGTGGGCGATGCGGTTGAACTCGCCGTTCATGCGGCGCAGCAGGACCGCGAACGACTGCAACCCAACCGGGCTGTCGTCGGGAGGAGGTGGCATGGGCGCACCGGTACTGCTCATGCACACCAGGATACGATTACTCGATGATTGAGATACTTGATGATCGAGTCTACTCTGATTCCGATGTCTGCCGGGGACGTCCATGACAAACGCACCGAGATGGGCGAGGTGGCTCGTTCCGCTCGTTCTGCTGATCGTCTGGCTGGTGGTTGGCGGTGCGCTCGGCCCTTACGCGGGCAAGCTGGGCGAGGTCGCGACCAACGACCAGGCTGCCTTCCTGCCGCGGAACGCGGAGTCCACCCGGGTGCTCGAAGCCGGTGAGGAGTTCGACCGGTCCGAGACGCTGCCCGCCATCGTCGTCTGGACGCCGGCGGGAGAGCAGATCGCGAAGGGGCAGCAGCAGGCGGCGACCGACGCGGTCGCCGGGCTCGCGGGAGAGACCGGGGTGGTCGGCAGTCCGTCGCCGGCCGTGGTCTCCGAGGACGGCGAGGCGCTTCAGGCCGTCGTCCAGTTGGAGCCCAACCTCGGCGATGAGCTGGAGGGGGTGTTGGAGGAGGTCGGGCGGGCGGCAGAGCGCGTACCGGGCACCACGGCGCAGCTCGCGGGCCCGGCGGCGAGTCAGGCCGACCTGTCCGACGCGTTCGGGGGGATCGACGGGCTGCTGCTCGGTGTGGCTCTGGGGGCCGTGCTGCTGATCCTGCTGCTCGTCTACCGCAGCGTGGTGCTGCCGCTCGTGATCATCCTGGGCGCGGTCTTCGCTCTGGGCCTCGCCTGCGCGGTGGTCTACGCGCTGGCGGACCGGGATCTGCTGCGGGTCGACGGCCAGGTCCAGGGCATCCTCTCCATCCTGGTGATCGGGGCTGCAACCGACTACGCGCTGCTCCTCTCCGCCCGTTTCCGTGAGGAACTGGCGCTCCGCGGCGACCGCTTCACGGCCGCGGCGGCCGCCGTGCGCAGGTCCTCCGGTGCCATCACGGCGAGTGCGGGCACGGTGGCCCTCGGCCTACTGGCTCTGCTCGCCAGCGACCTGACGAACAATCGGGCGCTGGGACCGGTCGGCGCCCTCGGCATCGTCTGCGCCGTGCTCTCCACGGTGACCTTTCTGCCGGCGGTGCTCGCCCTGCTGGGGCGCGCCGCCTACTGGCCGTACCGGCCGAAGGAGGCGGACGCCTCGATCGGAGGCCACCGGGTGTGGCGCCGCGTCGCCGCGACGGTGGACCGGCACCCGAGGCGCCTGTGGCTGGTGACCGCTCTGGCCCTGGGCGTGTGCGCTGCTTTCTCTCCGTTGCTGTCCGCCAAGGGCGTGCCGCTCGACGACGTCTTCGTCAACGACGCGCCGTCGGTGGCCGCCCAGAAGACCCTTGGCGAACACTTCCCGGCGGGTTCCGGGAACCCGGCCGTCATCATCGCCGACGCCGACCGGGCCGCACAGGTACGGGCCGTGGCGCAGCGGACCGAGGGCGTCGTGACGACCTCGGTCCTCTCCGGAAGCGGGCGGCCGGGGGGCGGCGAGCCACGCGTGGTCGACGGTCGCGTACGCATCGACGCCACGCTCCAGGACGCCGCCGACAGCGACGCGGCCAAGGACACCGTCGGTCGGCTGCGCGCGAACGTGCACGGGATCGCGGGGGCGAACGCGCTGGTCGGCGGGTACACGGCGCAGCAGTACGACGCCCAGCAGACCGCCGCGGACGACCGGACCCTGATCATTCCGATCGTGCTCGCCGTCATCCTGTTGATCCTCGTGCTCCTGCTCCGCTCCCTTCTTGTGCCCGTCCTGCTGGTGGCCACCGTCGCCCTCAACTTCCTCGCGACGCTCGGGGTCTCGGCACTGGTCTTCGAGCACCTTCTCGGGTTCAGCGGTACGGACGCCTCCGTACCCCTCTACGGCTTCGTCTTCCTGGTGGCGCTGGGTGTCGACTACAACATCTTCCTGATGTCCCGGGTCCGGGAAGAGGCGCTCGTGCACGGCAGCCGGCAGGGCGTCCTCCGGGGGCTGACCACGACCGGCGGAGTGATCACTTCGGCGGGTGTCGTGCTCGCCGCGACGTTCGCCGCGCTGATGGTCATCCCGCTCGCCTTCCTCATGCAGATCGCCTTCATCGTGGCCTTCGGCGTCCTCCTCGACACCCTGGTCGTGCGCTCACTGCTGGTCCCCGCACTGGTGATCGACATCGGGCCCCGCGCGTGGTGGCCCAGTGCGCTGTCCCGTACGGACGGGCCCGGCACGCCGGCCGGCGCTTCCCCGGCGGAACCCGGACGGGTGCGCTGACGACGGCCGGTCCACGGCGCGGCGCACCTCCGTGCCTCCACACGGACTGATTCCGGCGGACCCGTGCCGGAGGTGTGCCCCGCGGCGGGCATGCGTCCTGATGGGACGGGCCCGCCGGGGGCACGTAACACCCGCCGAGACACGGTGAGGAGAGAGCGATGAGCGGCAGCACCGGAGGGGGACGCAACAGCGTGCACTGGCTCTTCGGCGACCAGCTCGGACCGCACTTCCTCACCCCGGGTGACCACGGCCCCGCCCGGGACACACCACTGCTGATGATCGAGGCCAGGTCGGTGTTCCGCCGCCGGCGCTTCCACCGGGCCAAGGCACACCTGGTGCTCTCCGCCATCCGGGAGCCCTGGAGGGCTGCTTGCCACGCAGATGCCCCGCTCGATGCGGCCTTGCCGTGAAGTCGTCATCAGCCAGAGGGCTCGCAATCCTTCGGCGCGCGGTCCAGCATGCGGCTGCCGGCCGAGCCTTGGCGCGCCCGGCTATCTGTGAAGGCAAGGCTTGACCTGTGCGTCGCGACCTCCGCGCCGGGGCAGCCCTGTGCACAACGGTCCTGAGGATGGCACCTCTGCCGTGAAAGCACCGAAAGGCCGTTCGCGCAGGTCAGGCTGTCATCAGCCGTTCATCGCGGCCGGTCACCGCGCTCGCCGGCCCCTTCCGCGACACCTGAGGCCCGTCCCCCGGGCGCGCTACCGCCGTACGGCGTGGGTGAATTCGCCCGGGGTGATGCCGTAGGTGCGGACGAACCAGCGGTGCAGGTGGCTCTGGTCCGCGAACCCCGACGCCGCCGCGGCCCCGGCCGCGCTCTCGCCCGCCGTCAGCCGGTGGCGGGCGTCGCGGAGGCGGAGGAGGCGCTGGAAGTCGCTGGGGGGCATGCCGTATTCCGTCTGGAACGCCCGGTACAGCGCGTAGCGGCTGCAGCCCGCCGCCGCGGCCAGCTCCGCCGCCGGGATCTCCTCCGCGAACCGCTCCCCCAGCAGCGCCCGCGCCCGCCGGGCGGCGGCGGCCTGCGGGCCGCCGGGGCGCAGCGGGCGGGCGCGCGGCGGGGCCGTCGAGGCGCGGTGGACCATCGCGGTCACCGCGGCGGTGAGCCGTTCGTCGCGTACCAGCGGGCCCGCGCCCTCCGTGAGCGCCGCGTGCAGCCGCAGCAGCGCGCGCCACAGCGGCGGGTCGCGGTGCACGGGGTCGGCGAAGAGCGGGAGGGCGGCGGCGCCGTCCGGAGCGCCGGCGTCGGCGAGGACCTCCCGTACGACGTCGGGGCCGATATGCACCATCCGGTACGTGAACCCCAGCTCGGCCGCCGACTCGCCGTCGTGCGGGTCGTCGGGGTTGAAGGCCATGACGAGGCCCGCGGCGGAGGTGTGCGAGCCGCCGCGGCAGACGAAGCGCTGGGCGCCGGTCTCGGTGAGGCCGAAGGAGTAGGCGTCGTGGCTGTGGCGGTGGAAGACGTGCTCCTCGAAGTGGGCGCGCATGGCCTCCACCGGCCGCTGCGCGTCCCGCCAGTAGGAGACCCAGTCGCTCACGCCTTCCATGGTGCCGCACCGGGTGGCCGCACCAGCGTTCAAGACCGGCGCCGCCCGCGGGGGCCAGGCTGGCGGCATGCGCTTCGAGACCAAGATCGCCGTGGTCGTACGGCACGACCTGGCCGCCTGGCAGCGGCTGAACGTCACCGCCTTCCTGTGCAGCGGCGTCGCCCACGCCGCCGACGACATCATGGGCAAGCCGTACGAGGACGGCTCGGGCAACCGGTACCTGCCGATGTTCCGCGAGCCCGTCCTCGTCTTCGCCGCCGACGCCGCGGGCCTGGCCCGTACCCACACCCGGGCCCTGTCCCGCGGTCTCGCCACCGCCGTCTACACCGACGAGCTCTTCGCCACCGGCAACGACGACGACAACCGCGCCGCCGTCCGCGACGTCACCGCCGCCGGCCTGAGCCTGGCGGGCCTCGCGGTCTACGGCGCGCGCAACGCCGTGGACCGTACGGTCAAGGGCCTGTCACTCCACACCTGAGCCGCGCCTGCCCACCGCGCCCCAGCCGCCCGCCGGCGCCTGCCCCACCTCCAGGCCGCGCAGCGCCCGCAGCGTCCGCGGGTCCTGTGCGTCGAGCCAGTCGGCGAGCTGCCGGAAGGACACGCACCGCACGTCCTTGAGGGGGCAGACCTCCTTGATGGTCTCCTCGACCGCGCGCATGTACGCGCCGTCGTGCCAGGTCTCGAAGTGGTTGCCGACGACGAGCGGCGCGCGGTTGCCCGTGTACGCGCGCCGGAAGCCGGCGAGCAGCCCGTCGCGCATCTGCGACTGGGCGTTGGCGGGGGTGGTGAGGGGGTTGACCTTGAAGTTGTAGTCCATGGTCAGCTCTTCGCGGTCGCTGCCGGGGTACGGCACGAGCTGCATCGACAGGTCCCACAGACCGTCCTTCTTCGCCGGCCACACCTGCTCGGTCACCCCGCTCGTGTCGTATCGCCAGCCCAGTTCGCGGGCGGCGGCGCGGAGGTTGTCGGCCCCTTCGAGGCAGGGGGTGCGGGCGCCGGTCAGCTCCTTGTCGTAGTCGAAGGGCAGCGGCGCGGCGTCGCGCAGCCCGGTGTTCGTCTTCCACCGCTGCACGAACTGCTTGGCCTGCGCGATCTCGCTCTTCCACTCCTCCTTCGACCAGCTCGCGACGCCGGTGGGGCCGCAGAAGTGGCCGTTGAAGTGGGTGCCGATCTCGCTGCCGTCGAGCCAGGCGCCGCGGACCTGGTCGACGGTCTCCTCGATGTGCGCGTCGGTGAGCAGCCCGATGTCGGAGGCGCCGGGGGCGTGGCCGGGGGCCTCGTACTGGGAGCGCTTGGACTCGGGCAGGAGGTAGATGCCGGAGAGGAAGTACGTCATGGCGGCGTCGTACTTCCGCCCGACCTCCCGGAAGTGCCGGAAGAGGCCGTCGCCGATCTCGCCGGCGCCGTCCCAGGAGAAGACGACGAACTGCGGCGGCTTCTCGCCGGGGGCGAGCTTGCGCACCCGCGGCTGCGCCGGCTGTGCGCCGGTCCAGGCGGTGGAGCCGTCGCCGATGAGGCGTGCGCCCGGGCTCTTCCGCGTGCCGCCGCGGGCGTCCGTGCGCTCGCTGCCCTTCTCGCCGGCCTTGCCGCCGCCGTCTCCCGGCCCCGCGGCGCACCCGGCCGCCGCCACCGGCAGCAGCACCGCCGCCGCACACGCGCCGACCACCGCACGTCTCGCCCTGCCCATGGGTCACCTCTCTCCCGCGCCGATTCGCTGGAGTGATAACCCGAAAAACATACAAATATCAGCCACTCACCCGGACGCCGGAGACACGCACCGGCAGGGGGCACGCCGCCGGAGGCGGCTCTCCCGTGTCGGGCCACCTCACGGCGCCTACGCTGACGCCTGGAGAAGGCGGCGCGTACGACGCCGAGAGACGCGCCCCGTCGGCTGAGAGGTGACTGTGCCCAGCGTGGTGAAGATCAACGCCCTGACCGTCCCCGCCGAGCAGCGGGAGGAGCTGGAGAAGCGCTTCGCCGCCCGCGCCGGCCTGGTGGAGAGCGCGGACGGCTTCGAGTGGTTCGAGTTGCTGCGCCCCCTGGAGGGGTCCGACCGGTATCTCGTCTACACCCGCTGGCGCAGCGAGGAGGACTTCCGGACCTGGATGGAGGGTTCGATGAAGGCCGCACACCGCGGGGACCAGGGCGGCGACGGGGAGCAGCGGCGGCCGGCGGCGACGGACTCCGAGGTCTGGACGTTCGAGGTCGTCCAGCAGGCGAGCCCGGGCGGCTCGGCGGACGGGGCGTGAGGGCCGGAACCCGGGGAGCGCCGCCGCCGGACGGGCGCTCCCCGTCGGGCGGCGGGCGCCCGCGGCGCCCGCGGTGCCGGTGCTTCCGGCGGTGATCGTCCGGCCCGCAAGCGGTCGGCCGGGCCGATTCCCACGGCGGCCGGGCCCGGGGGTGTGGCTGCCGCGGGCCCCAGGGGGGTGGGCGGCCTGGTAGGCGCAGGAGCCCGCGGCAGGTCTTTACAACTTCAGCAGCCGCTCCGCGAGATCACGCGAGTCGCGGAGCGCGAGACGCAGGCTCTCGGTCTGCGCGTTAGCGGCGCCCTCGGTGGCCCGGGCCTGGCGGGTCAGGTCCCGGCAGGCGTCGCGGCGTTCCGCGAGGAGCGCGGCGACGCGCTCGCCGAGATCGCCGAGGATGACGACCGCGTCGTCGACCGCGCCCGGCGGGTCGTCCACGAAGCGGCCGGCCGCCCGGAGCAGCCGGTCGTCCAGCTCGTCCCGCTCGGACGGCGCCAGGAGCGGGCGGTCCGGCTCGCGGCCCCGGCCGGTCCCGGACGCGGGCACCGCGGCCGGGGTCGCGGGAGCGGGGGACACGGGGTCCGCGACCGCCACCGGGTCGGCGGCCACCGCGTCGGTGGTCGCCGGGCGATCGGTGGTCGCCGGGCCGCCCCGCACCGGGCCCGCCGGGGCGGTCGCCGTCGCGGTGGCGGGTGCGGGGGCACCGGTGGCCTCGGTGCGGGCCGGCTCCCCGGCCGTCGCGCCGCGCCCGTCAGGCGCGTCCCCGCCGGCGCCGCTCTCCGGCGGCACCGCGCCTCCTCGCGCCGCCGCCCCGGTCTCCTCACCGTTCGGGGCCGGGGAGCTTGCGGACGGCCGGCCCGCCGTCTCGTCGCGTTCCCTCGCGCCGGTCACGACACGCTCCCGCCTCGCCCGTCGCCGCGGCGCATCGCCCTCGGCACGTGCACGCGGTCGGCCAGCCGGCGCCCGCCGCCACGCTCGCGGTCCGGGGTCGCCGCCTTCCCGGTCTCCGTGACCCCGGGGGCCTCCGGCGCCTTCGGGAGCACCGCGGAGGCGCCGCCTGGCCGGCCGGCCAGCTCCGTGTACAGCTCCCGGGTGCGGAGCAGCGCGGTGCGGGCCTCCTCCGTGGGCGGCTCCGTGCCCGCCCGGCCGGGTTCGCCCTGGGCGAGCCGGTGCAGCCGGCGGTAGTCGCCGATGTGCCGCGGGTGGTGGACGGAAAGGGCCGAGACCCGCTCGTCGTACTCCTCGGCGGGATAGCCCAGGTCGCCGGCGAGCCGGGCGATGAGATGGTCGGCCTCGGCGGCGGCGCGGGCAGGTGAGTCGACGAAGTGCTGCTGGATCAGGGTCCATTCGGTGTCGTAGCGCTCGCGGGCCGCGGGGTCCAGCCGTACGGGCTGCAGCTTGCCGTACGTGCGGACGCGCTGGGCGAGTTCCTTGTCGGCGGCCCTGCGGTCGCCGTCGTGGTGCTCGACCGTCCGGTCGTACTCCGGTCCGAAGCGCCGCCGCAGTCCTCGCGGCCCGCCGGGCAGGCCGAGGGCGGCGAGGCCGCCGCCGGTGCGCGTCAGGAACCAGACCGCTGCTGCGACGGCGGTCACGACCACGATGATGATCAGCCACACAGTCATAGGTGGCGGCTAGCCCGTATCGTCCGCCGCAAACACGGCTCCGCGGCGCCGGCGGGCCGTGCACGGGTACGGCGGGCGGGGTCAGGGCCCGGACCCGGCGGCGCGCGAACCGCGGCGCGCGAACCGCGGTGCGCGGCGCGGTGGTTCCGCGCCGCGCCCGCGTGCCGCCGGGCCGCCGGGCCCGCGGGCCGTCAGGCCCCTCCGGCCGTCAGCAGCCGGAGAGGACGGACTGCAGCTTCGCCTTCTCGGCGTCGTCGGCGGTCAGGTCGTACGTGTGCTTGACCCACACCCACATGCTCGCGTAGGTGCAGTGGTAGCCGGCCGACGGCGGCATCCACCTCGCCGGGTCCTTGTCGCCCTTGGACTGGTTGACGTTGTCGGTCACCGCGAGCAGTTGCGCGATGTCGAGGTCGTTGGCGAACTGCTCGCGCTCGCCGGTGCTCCACGCGCTGGCGCCGGAGCGCCAGGCTTCGGCGAGCGGCACCATGTGGTCGATGTCGACGTCGGACGCCTGGGTCCAGGTCGCGCCGTCGTACGGCGAGTACCACGAACCGCTGACCGCGGCGCAGCTCGCGTCCTGCTGGACGTTCTCACCGTCCCGCTTGAGGACGACCTCGCGGGTGTTGCAGGCTCCGGACTGGGTGCTCCAGTGCGGGAAGAGGTCGCGGTCGTAGCCGTCGGAGGAGCCCTCGGGCGCGGTGGTGATCTCCGCGAGGTAGCCGAGGGCGGTGGCGGGGCTGGGCGGGGCGGGCGGTTCGGCCTGGGCGCTGGGTGCCGCGGTCAGCAGCAGCGCAGCCGCCGCGAGCGGCGCGGCGAAGTGACGCGCGTAGACCTTCAGCCGTGCGAGCGGCCGCTGAGAAATGCCGGACATACGAACTCCCGGATCTATGGGGGGTGTTGTGCACGTGCACGTGGATGCTGGCGCCGCGAAGTGTCGTTTCTGCAGGCGCCAGGTAACACCTTGAGGACATGGCCATGTCATCCGCAAGACCGCAGACCGGGTTTGCCCTCCCCGCGCCCCCGGCGCCGCCACCGCCCGACCGGACTACGCTCGGCTGGTGCTGCCCGTCAACGTCACCCTCGCGGCCGTGCTCACCGCCCTGCTGGCCGCCGCCGTCACCGTCGCCGCGGTGGCGCGGCTCGGCGAGGGACAGGAGCACCGGCGGAGCGGAAACGGCGGCGGCGGGAAGCGAGGGGGCGGGAAGAGCCGAATACCCCTCGGGGGCTCACCACACGCGCGCGCCATCGCCACCGCGGGGCTGCGCGCCGCCGCCCAACTCGCCGCCGTCTCGCTCGTCATCGGCTACGTCGTACGCGCCGTGCCCCTGCTCCTCGCCTTCGTGGCCCTGATGTTCGCCGTCGCCACCTGGACCGCCGGCCGCCGCATCACCCACAACCGCACCTGGCGCTGGGCCGCCGCCCCCATCGCCACCGGCGTCACCCCGGTCGTCGCCACGCTGCTGCTCACCGGCCTCGTCGGGGTCGACGACATCGCCCTCATCCCGGTCAGCGGCATCCTCATCGGCGGCGCACTGACCGGCACCGTACTCGCCGGCCGCCGCGCGCTGGACGAGCTGACCTCCCGGCACGGCGAGGTGGAGGCGGCGCTCGCGCTCGGCTTCCTGGAGCACGAGGCGCGCCTGGAGATAGCGCGCCCGGCCGCCTCCGACGCCCTGATCCCGGGCCTCGACCAGACCCGCACCGTGGGCCTGGTCACACTCCCCGGCGCGTACGTCGGCATGCTGCTGGGCGGCGCGTCCCCCGTCGAGGCCGGTGCGGTGCAGCTCTTCGTGCTGGTCGCGCTGATGGCGGTGCAGGCGGTGGCGGTCGCGGTGACCCTGGAGCTGGTCGCCCGCGGCAGGGTGCATCGCCTACACTCGGGGACGTCTGAAGGGGAGTAGCCCTCAGCCGGTGTCGTCGACATACTGCCCAGCCCGCTGGGCCGGCGCCCGGAGCGCGGAACCGCAGGGCCGGAAGGCCGCGGACTCCGCGCCGGCGAGACCTTCGGCCGCAGTGTCCTGTGACGCTGCCGTGCCGAGGTCTGCCATGCGCTTACGCTCTCGGTACGGCGCCCGACCGAGAGTAGGAACCTTGCTCAGCCTCAGCACCGTCGCGATCGTCTTCGGCGTCGTCTTCCTCGCCGAACTCCCGGACAAGACCGCGCTCGCCGGCCTCATGCTCGGCACCCGCTACCGCGCCTCCTACGTCTTCATCGGCGTCGCCGCCGCCTTCGTCGTCCACGTCAGCCTCGCCATCGCCGCCGGCAGCCTGCTCGCGCAGCTCCCGCAGCGGCCGGTGCAGGCGATCGTCGGCGCGCTGTTCCTGGCCGGCGCGCTGGTCCTGCTGCTGAAAAAGGACGACGACGAGGAGGAGGTCAAGGCCCCCGCAGACCAGAGCTTCCTGAAGGTGGCGGGGGCGGGCTTCATGCTGATCCTGGTCGCCGAGTTCGGCGACCTGACGCAGATCATGACCGCGAACCTGGCGGCACGCTACGACGACTGGCTGTCGGTCGGCATCGGCGCGGTGCTGGCGCTGTGGGCGGTGGCGGCGATCGGGATCCTGGGCGGCCGGACGCTGATGCGGTACGTACCGCTGAAGCTGATCACGAAGGTGGCGGCGGGCGTGATGCTGGTCCTGGCGGGCTTCAGCATCTACGAGGCCATCAGGGGCTGAGGGGGTACGGGGGGAGCCGGCGGGCAGCAGAGCCGGCCCCTTCACCTCCCCACACGCGCACCCCCGCCGCGTCCCGAGGCACCATCGGACCGGTGGCCTGCGGGCGACCTCCCATCCCGGACGGAACGCACGCCGCCGAGACAATCTGGCGGCAACTCACCCTGGAAACCAGGCCAAATCACCCACCGAGCCCGACTTTCGCCACCTGGGCGCACCAGCACCGCCCAGACCACCGAAGGAACGCCACCGCCGAAAACTCGCGGCAACACCTCAGGGGAACCTGGACAAACCACCCCCGCGGACCGACTTTCGCCCATCCACACACACGCGACCGATTCCCAGACCCGCCGCCCCGGTTCGGGACGCCCGGCGGGAGGAATTCGTCCGTAATTCGCTGTAACGCCCTATCAAAACCGGAACAAATCGCCCACGCAGCCCGCTTTTCGCCCACCCACGCACACGCGGCCATTCCGAGACCCGACGGCCGCCGCCCACGGCTCCCAAGCGGAGAGGTTGGGTCGTAACTCGCGGTAACACCCCCGGATACGGGCCGAATCGACCCCGAGAGCCCGGCTTTCGCCCGAATCCGAACAACGCCCACCCCGGCGCTGCAACCGGCGCCCGGACGCGAGTTCTCCGCGGCACGCCAAGTCCGGACCCGTGGGTTACGCCCGCCTCCCGAGCACGTCGGCGATCAGAAGAGCCCGTGAGCCGGCCTCCGCCCACCGGGGTATCCGGCGACAAGCGCAGCCGTCTCCGACTTCCGCCCCACGTCCTACGAGAACATCGACGATCGCCCCCAGCCCACCTCCGGCCTGCGCCCCACGTCCACCGGGGCAACGGCGATCAGGGCAGCCCCCGGCAAGCGGCAGCCCGCCCCACGTCCGCCGGGAACCCCAGCGATCGGGGAACACCGGCACCCGGCGGCCCGGCCGTCGGCCGGGTGCATCGGCGATCAGGGCAGACCCAACGGCCGGCGGCCCGGCCCTCCGTCCGCCGAGAACATCGGCGATCGGGGAACACCCGGCACCCGGCGGCCCGGCCTCCGTCGACCGGGAACATCGGCGATCGGGACTGGCTCAACTCCGGTGGCCCGCTGCCCCGTCCGCCGGGCTCCGCCTCCGTAGTCCCGTTCGAGGGCGCCCGCTCCCTCCGGGCCACCCATAGCCGCCGGTCTTTCGGGCCGGAGTCCGGTGTCAAGGGTGGGGCGAAGCCCCATCGCGAAGCGACGTTCCCGCAGCGAAGCGGAGGGAGCGCCCTTGACACCGGACGCAGGCCCGCACCATCAAAAGCGGGGTGGCCCGGGGGGAGCCATGACGACACAGCCGCTCCCTTCGCCGCTCCCCCGATACGGGCCCACCCCACCCACCACCACGCGCCCGACGCCGTACCCCCGCACCCGGCCCACCCCACGCACCACCGCGCGCCCGGCACCGTACCCCCGCACCCGGCTCCGCACAGACACGACGTACCAGCTCAGAACACCAACAACCCCGCACTGTCAGAGCAGGCGCCTACCCTTGGGCGGGTGTGAGGGCACGTGTTGTGAGGGCACGTGTGCGGCACCTATCAGGCACGGGCACGCGCGAGGCACGCATGACGCACGCGTGAGGCCCGTACCCGACCAGGCCCATACCTCGGCGCCCGCGACGGGACGCACGGCCACGAACGGGCACAACAGACCCGGCGCACACCTAGTGCGCGCGAGGGAACGCAAGAGACGAACGCATCCGACCCGGCACACCCCCGGCCAGACGCAACGGAAGAAGCCCAACCGAACGCCCGCACCTCCCCCACACCCCCGGCGGCACCTCCCCCGCACCCCCGGCGGCACCTCCCTCACCCCACCCACAGCGCCCCCTACCCCACCGTCAACTGCAGCGCGCCGCCCCCCAGCGGCCGGATCCGCACCCCCGCCAGCGACTCCACGTGGACGTCCGTCCCCTCCGTCGCGGCCCGCGGTCCGACCCCCACGACCCGCATCCCCGCCGCCCGTGCCGCCGCGATGCCCGCCGCCGCGTCCTCGAACACGACGCACTCCGAAGGCGCGAACCCCAGGTCCGCCGCCCCCTTCAGGAACCCCTCCGGGTCCGGCTTGCTCGCGCTCACGCACTCCGCCGTGATGGAGATAGCCGGCACCGGCAGCCCCGCCGCCGCCATCCTCGCCTGCGACAGCGCCCGGTCCGCGGACGTGACCAGCGCGTGCGGCAGGCCGGCCAGATCCGCCATGAACTCCGGCGCGCCCGGCACCGGCACGATGCCGTCCGTGTCGGCGGTCTCCCAGGCGAGCATGCGCGCGTTGTCCGCGAGGTTCTGCTCGACCGGCCGCTCGGGGAAGAGGTGCGCCATGGTGGCGTGCGCCTGCCGCCCGTGGGCGTACCGCAGGATCTCCTCCGCGTCCTTGCCGTTATCGGCCGCCCAGCGGCGCCAGATGCGCTCCACGACCGCGTCGGAGTTGAGGAGCGTCCCGTCCATGTCGAGGAGCAGTGCCTTGAAGGCACCTATGTCCGTGGGCCTGCCCATACGTAACCCCCAGGGGTGGAGAACCGCGTTTGTTTCCTCACGATACAAAACACCGCACCCCACGCCAAGAGCGGTATGAGACGGCTCACTCCCAGAGGCCGGCCAGGTGCGCGTGGAGAACGTCGTGCGCCTCGTCCGGGGCGAGATGGCCGACGAGGACGTGGACGGTGAGGCCGTCGGCGAGAGCGAGGAGCGTACGGGCCTCGCGCTCCGGATCGAGGGCCGCCGCCCGCCCGGCGCCCTCGGCGGCTTCCGCGAGGAGCCGGACGAACACCTCGTGCAGGCCCGCGTAGTTCGTCCGCAGCGTCCCGGCGAGCGCTTCGCTGACGGCCGCCTGGGCGACGAAGGCGAGCCAGACCCTGGCCTCGGCGCGGTGCTCGCCCCCGAGCAGCGACACCTCGGCGGCGGCGTGCCCCAGCGCCGTACCCGCCGACTGGGCCGGGCTCCGGACGAGGCGGGCCCGCACGCGCTCGCCGACCCGCTCGCCCACGTACCCGAGCGCGAACACCAGCATCTCTTCCTTCGTGCGGAAGCACCGCTGCACGGCCCCCATCGACACCTCCGCGCGGGCGGCGACGTCGCGCAGGGTCACGCCCTCCAGGCCGCGTTCGTCGGCGAGACGGCAGACGGCCTCGGCGATGGTGCGGCGCCGGCTGTCGTGATCCACCTGTCTGGGCATGCTTCCGGCCGCCTCCTTATCCGATGCGCTCGTATCGGATCCAGGGTACGGTGACGGTTCCGATGCAGGCGCATCGGAACGTGGAGGAGGAAGAAAGCCATGCGGGACGACCTGTGGAAGCTGCCGGCCGCCGAACAGGCGGAAGCCGTACGCGGCGCGCACGTCTCGGCCGTCGAACTGGTCGACAGCCACCTCGGCCGCATCGCCGAGATCAACCCGCAGGTGAACGCGGTGACCCAGCTCCTCGCGGAGCGCGCACGCGAGGCCGCGGCCCGGACCGACCGCCTGCGGTCCGCCGGTGCGGCACTGGGACCGCTGGCGGGCGTGCCTTTCACGGTGAAGGAGAGCACCCCCGTCGAGGGGGTGCCGACCACGTTCGGGGTGAAGCGCTTCCGCGATCTCGTGGCGGCGGCCGACGCGCCTCCGGTGGCGCGGCTGCGCGCGGCCGGGGCCATCCCGATCGGACACGGCAACATCCCCACCCTGATCCTGGCGGGGATGCACACGCGCAGCGAACTCTTCGGCGACACCGTCAACCCCTGGGACAGCAGCCGCACCCCGGGCGGATCCAGCGGCGGCGACGCGGTCGCCGTGGCCACGGGCATGGCGGCGCTGGGACTCGGCAACGACTCCGGCGGCTCGGTGCGGATACCTGCCCAGTTCTGCGGGGTGGCCGGGCTGAAGCCCTCCACGGGCAGGTTCCCTGCCGACCACCGCGTACTCGGCCCGGATGACCCGGGTCCGGCGTCCCTCATGCTGGTCACGGAAGGACCGCTGGCGCGGACGGTGGCCGACCTGCGGCTGGCGTACGAGGCCCTGGCCGGGACCGACCCGCGCGACCCCCGGGCCGTACCGGTACCGGCGTACGGCGAAGCGCTCCCCGGACCGCTGACGGTCGCGGTCGTGGCGGACCCGGGCGGCCACGGCGTCCACCCCGCGATCCGCGCGGCCGTCGAGACCGCGGCCGACGCACTCCGCGACGCGGGGTACGTCGTGCGCGAGGTGGCGGACGTGCCGCGGCTGGACGAGGTGCTGGAGGCGTACGGGCGGCTGACCGTCACCGAGTTCGCACCGACCTGGCCGGCGGTGCGGACGCTGCTCGGCGAGGGCGGGGACCGCTACATCGCGATGGCCATGGAACAGACCCCGCCCGCGACCGCGGACGAACTGGTGAAGCTGATGGGCACGTGGATGTCCCTCCGCCGCTCGTGGGCCGAATTCCTCGACGCCTACCCGCTGTTGCTGGGCCCATCGTTCACCGAACCCCCCGTCGAGCCGGGGCTGGAGTCCCGCGACCGGGCGGGCCGGGACCGGGTCGCCTCGGCGATGCGGCTGTGCAGCGCGACGAGCTTCGTGGGGGTGCCGGGCGTGGCCGTACCGACCGGTGTCGTGGACGGCCTGCCCGTGGGAGTGCAGATCGTCGGCCGGGCATTCCGGGAGGACCTGTGCCTGGAGGCGGCGCAGGCGGTCGAGGACCGGCTCGGCGTGCTCACGCCGATCGACCCGGAAGCCGGACGGGGCGGGGGAAAACGACTTTCGGGCCGACCGGATGACGCGGTACGTGTACGGGACGACACCGGCACCACAACTGAATGGAACACCCCATGAACGCCGCCGCCCCCATGAACGCCTCCGCCCCCACGAACGCCGCCACCGAGGACCACCCGCCCTCCTGCCGCGACCTCGTCGGCCTCCTCGCCCAGACCGACCGCCGCGCCGTCTACGCCGCCCTCGCCCTCGGCGCCACCTCCGTGACCGACGTCGCCGCCCGCACCGGCCTCCGCCCCCCGGCCGCCGCCGCGGCGCTCCAGAAGCTCACGGCGGGCAGGGTCGCCACCTTCGACGCCGCCACCCGCACGTACGCCCTGCGCGAGGACACCTTCCGGCTCGCGGTCCAGGCCGAGGTCAGGCTCACCGGCCGGGGCGGCGGCGACGGCGCCGGCGGCTACTTCCGCCGCGGGCGGCTGACGTCGATCCCGGGCGACGCGGAGGTACGGGGCCGGGTGCTCGCGGTCGTGACGGACTCGTTCGAGCCCGGCACCACGTACTCCGAGGCGAAGGTCAACGCGATCTGCGGCGAGTGGCTGGACGACTGGGTGAGCCTGCGCCGCGCCCTGGTCGACGAGGGCCTGCTGCGGCGGAACGAGTCCGGCACCGCGTACGAGCGCGCATAGCACCGGGCCCGCCCTGCGCCCCTCGCCCTCCCGCCCCCGCCCCCGGGCCGCGGCCGTCACCCCTCGGCGGCCGCCTCCCGGATCACCGGCTCGAACTCCCGCCGCACATACGCGTCGATCGGCTCCGTCAGCGCCCCGTCGACCACGCGCCGCACCCCGTGCTCCGCCGCGGACTCCTTGATCGCCACCCGGGAGTCCGGCTCCACGCCCCCGCCGATGATCAGCACCCCGAACCCGTCGCCCGCCAGCAGCGCCAGGGCCTCCTCGTCGGTGCTCACGCCCTCCGCGTCGAAGCCGTCCGCGCGCAGCGTGGCCAGCACCTCCGTCACCCTGGCGGGCGACCTTCCCAGCACCAGCGTCCTCATGGCCGTTCCTCCCGGTACGTCGACATCGGCGCACCCGAACCTAGAGCCTCAACCGGACTTCAGGTCAACGGGATCCGGCCAGCGGCGTGAGCACGACGACCGGGATCTCGCGGGCCGCCTTCTGCGCGTACTCCTCGTAGAGCGGGAAGATGCCCACCATCTGCTCCCAGAGCGCCGGGCGCTCGGTCGCGGACGCGACCCGCGCCCGCGCGGTGAACCGCCTGGTGCCGACCTGCACCCCGACGCTGGGCTCGGCCACGAGGTTCCGCAGCCACGCCGGGTCCTCGTCGGCCCCGCCCTTGGAGGCGACGACCACGAAGTCGTCACCCGCGGTCCCGTAGATCAGCGCGGTGCGGCGCGGCGTCCCGGTCCGCCGTCCTGTGGTAGCGAGCACGAGCGTGTACGTGCCGTCGCGCTCGTGCCCCTCGGTACCGCCCGAGGCGAGGTACGTACGGGTGTGCTCGGCGACCCAGTCCCACTGCGAGTCGGTGGCGCGGTCGAGGTCTTCTGCGGTGGCCATGGCGGCGATCCTTCCGGTACGGGTGTCGCGGGCCCAGGTTGGCCGGACTACACCCCGGGGACGAAGCAGCCACGCCGCCTTCGACATTCCCTGCGGCATGTTTCGCACGGCCGGCGCCCCACCGCCGGACGCCCGCCGGCGGAGGGGCGCTTGCGGTCGTACGTTCCCGTTACCGGCGGTACTCCCCGCCGCGCACGGCGGCGACGAAGGCGCGCCAGGCGTCGGGGGCGAACGTCAGTACCGGTCCTGAGGGGTCCTTGCTGTCACGCGTGGCGACGACCCCGTCGGCTACCGCCACCTCGATGCAATCGCGCTGTCCGTCGCTGTAGCTCGACTTGTACCAGTGCACACCTGCGAGATCAGACCTGTCCATGACTCCCTGCCGTGTCTACGATCAGGCGCTGTGACACCTGCTCGTCGGGCGATGACTCCCAGACGTCTTCGAACGCCTCCTGGTAGCTCTGCACCTCGTGCGGCTTGTCCAGGTACAGGCTTCCGGTGAAGCCGTCCGAGTAGACGGTCGGGGGCTCCGATTCCGTGCCGTCACCGTTCGCGGGGAAGCGAAGGACGACGAACGACCCCGACAGCATGCCCAGATGCAGCCCCGCGGCGAAAGGTGCCACCCGGATCGCGATGTTGGAGCGCCCGGCCGCCTCGGCAAGGCTCTTCAACTGCCCGGCCATGACCTCAGGTCCGCCCACGGGCCGCGCCAGCACCGACTCGTTGAGCACCAGTCGCAGGGACGGGGGCGTGGTCGCCCGGGTGAGAAGCGTTTGCCGTTCGATGCGCAGACGCACCCGACGGTCGATCTCCGCTTCCGTCTCGTCCGGATTGTGATGACGGATGACCGCCCGCGCGTAGCCTTCCGTCTGCAGCAGTCCCGGCACCAGATCGCTCTGGTACGAAGTGAGACTCGACGCCGCCTCCTGGAGCCCGATGTACACGTCGAAGCCTTCCGGAATGACGTCGCCGTAGGCGTGCCACCACCCCTTCGCCTTCGTCTCCTTCGCGAGGCCCATGAGCGCCTCGGTGATATCGGCCGGTGCCCCGTACACCTTGCACATGGTCTCCACGTCGAAGCTGCGCAGCGACGACTGCCCCGTTTCGATGCGCCACATCTTCGCTTCCGACCACTCCAGTTGGTGCGCCGCCGAGCGCACCGTGAGCCGTGCCTGATTCCGCAGGTCACGTAAGTACCGGCCGAGTTGCCTCCGCGGCACCGTCGATCCCGTCGCCCGTTCCGCCATGCGTTTTCCCCTTCCCCATGTCATTCAAAGTGAAGGACTTCCGACGCTCGAAATGAAAGCACCGAGGTCCCCGAATTCACAATGAACTTCACTCGTTCGAGTGCCCGGCCAAGATTCACGGAATCCAGTCTTGCAGAATTCAAAAGGCGGCGGCACTCTAGTCTTCCGATAGCTCAGCGTGTCAAGCCCGCCGCGTAGAACGCAACTTGACCAAACCCTTTGTACGCCGACGGCCACGCGCGGAAGACGAGGAGACGTGCCCATGGCCGCAGAAGAACCGGTTATCCCCAAGTGCCACCACGAAATGAACGGTTCGCCGAATCCGTGGCCAGCCGACGCCCACGCGGCGCTACCGCACCGAATCCGGGGCGCCAACGTCCGCTATCGCGCCTGCCGCACCGGCAGGTCGCCCGGGCGCCCCCGGCGACCCCGGCACCCCCGGCGGCGGGCACCACCGCGCCCGTACCGCCGTGCGAGCGCAGCCCACCCCCCGGATCCGGCGGCCGATCCCGCTGGAGCCCGTACACAAGCGGCAGTTCGCCCGCGACGCCGCCGAGGTCGGCCGCGCGCGCGACTTCGTCGCGGCGGCGCTCGGCGGCATCGCGGACGCCGAACTGCTCGCCGACATCCGGCTCTGCACCTCGGAACTCGCCACCAACGCCGTCCGGTACGGGCCGCCCGGCCGGGATTTCCTCGTCCGCGTCGTCACCCTGCACGACACGGTGCGGGTCGAGGTGCACGACACCGGCGACGGATGTCCCCGTACCCGCGCGCCACGACACGACGACGCCCACGGGCGCGGGCTCCTCGTCGTCGCCTCGCTCGCCGACGAGTGGGGCGTGGCCGAGCGGTCGGGGCCCGGGAAGGCCGTCTGGGCCGAGTTCGTCCTTCGATGAGGCGGAGGCGTCAGCCCGCGCGGTCCCGTACCCGCCCGGCACGCGCGCGGTCGGCGAGGATCAGCGGGACCGCGCACGCGGCGAGCGCGGCGCCGATCAGGCAGACGGCGGTGAGGTCCGCTCCCCGGTTCAGCACGGCTGCGGCGAGGACCGGCGTGCCGCTGATGCCCAGTTGGAAGGCCGAGACCGTGGTCGCCCCCGCGAGGGTCGGCGCGTCCGCCGCGATGGCGAAGACGCGGCCGTAGACGGCGGGGTTGAGGACGAACGCCGCGATGCCGAGGGCGAACACGACCGGAATCACCGCCCAGGCGTGCCGGACCGCGACGGTCATCGCCAGCGAGAGGACCGCGATCGCCACGGCGCCGGTGAGCAGCGCGCCGTGCGGCAGCCGGTCGGAGACGCGGCCGCCGATCGACAACCCCGCGAAGGCGCCGACGCCGAAGAGGGCGAGGACGGCGGGGACCCAGACCTCGGGCAGGGCGGTGATCCCGGTGAGCATGGCCGCGAGGTAGTTGAACGTGATCATGTACGCGGCTGTGGTCAGGATCGTGATCGCGTAGATGCCCCACAGATGCGGGTTGCGCATCGTGGCCAACTCCCGTGCCACGCCCGGCCGGACGCCCGCCGCCCCCGGGCCGGGCCGCGGGGCGGCGGGTATGCCGGCGAAGCAGCCGGCCATCCCCGCCAGCGTGAGGGCGACGACGACCCAGAAGCCGCCCCGCCACTCGATGAAGTGGCTGAGCAGCGTCCCGGCGGGACCACCGGCGATCATCGCCACGCTGAGCCCGCTGACCACGACGCCCGAGGCGCGGGCGTTGCGGTCCGGGGTGACCAGGCCGATCGCGGTCACCGACGCCACCGCGAAGAAGCCCGCGTACGCGACGCCGGAGACCACCCGGGTCAGCAGCAGGAGCTCGTAGCCGCCCAGCAGCCCGACGGCGATGCCAGCGCCGAAGACGCCCTGCGCCGCCAGCAGCGCGGTACGCCGCGGCCAGCGCAGGCTGAGCACCGCGAACGGCGGCCCGCCGAGCACGACGCCCAGGGCGAACGCGGTGATCAGGAACCCCGCGGAGGAGAGCGTGACGTCCAGGTCCGCGGCGACCGCGGGCAGCACGCCCGCGAGCAGGAACTCCGCGGTCCCCATGGCGAACAGGCTGAAGGCGAGCAGATACACCCCGGCGGGCAGGCGGTCCCGCCGCCCGCTCCGGACTGCCGCCTTGCCCCTGCGCCCCGGCCCCCGGCCGCCCCGCACCTTCCCGGGACCGCGGGCCCCGGTGAATCCGTCGTCCTGCGCCGTCCGCATGTCGACCACCTCCGCGGGCAGCGTCCGGGCGGCCGTGCCGAAACGACAACTTCCGTTGCCGATTCCGGGACGCGTTGGTTGACTGCGCCCCATGGACGACCAGCCCAGCGTCGGCGCCGTCATCGGCCAGATCGCCCCCCGGCTGCGCCGCGCCCGCGAGGCCAAGGGCGTCAGCCTCGCCGCCCTCGCGCGCGCCACCGGCATCTCGACCAGCACGCTGTCCCGGCTGGAGTCGGGCGGGCGCAAGCCGAGCCTCGAACTGCTGCTGCCGGTCACCGCGGCCCTCGGCATCCCGCTCGACGAGATCGTCGCCGCGCCCCGCATCGTCGACCCACGGGTGCCGCAGCAGCCGACCACGCGGGACGGCCGGGTGCTGATCCCGCTGTCCCGGCAGCAGGGCGAGCCGCGCGCGTACAAGATGACCATCCCGGCCCATGACAAGGAGCCGCATCTGCGGACCCACGCCGGCCACGAATGGCTGTACGTGCTGCGCGGGCGCCTGCGCGTCCGGCTCGCCGAGCGCGACTTCGTCATGACCGCGGGCGAGGCCGCCGAGTTCGACTGCCGGATCCCGCACTGGTTCGGCGCCGCGGGCCGCGGGCCCGTCGACGTGCTGAGCCTCTTCGGCAAGTCCGGCGAACGCATCCACCTCCGCACCGCCGGGGGCAGCGGGGGCCGGAGGTCCTAGGCCGAAGGTCTCGTTCCGCTGCCCGGCCGGCCTGTGATGGTGTCGGCGTACCCGATCACACCAGGGCGGCAGAGCGGGTACGGACACTCAGGGGCGGCAGGCACATCACATGGGCTTCGAACGGCAACGCGTCGTCATCACCGGCGCTTCCCGCGACTTCGGCCGGACTCTCGCCATCCGTTTCGCCCGGGAGGGCGCGGAGGTCTTCGTGTCCTCCCGCAGCCTGGACGCGTCGCGACGGGTGGCGGACGAGATCCGCGACCTCGGCCATCCACAGGTGCACGCGCTCGCCTGCGACCTGGCGGACCCCGCCTCCGTCCGGCAGTTCGCCGCCGACGTGGCGCAGCGCACCGACCGGGTGGACGTGCTGGTCAACAACGGCGCGCGCTGGCTGGGCGGGCCGGATCTCCTCTCCGCCACCGACGAGGACGTGATCGACACCGTGGCCGCCGGGGCGACCGGCACGATCCTCGTCGTCAAGCACCTGCTGCCGCTGCTGCTCGCGTCCGACCGGCCGGACATCGTCAACATGATCTCCGCCGCCGGGCTCCCGGCCCACCAGCGCTCCGACGCCCACGACGCCTTCTACGCCGCCAAGAGCGCACAGGCCGGCTTCGCCGACATCCTCTCCACGCGGCTGCGGCCCCGGGGGGTGCGGGTCATCTCGCTCTACCCGCCGGACTTCAGCAACCCGGACCCGCTGTCCCCGCAGTGGGAGAGCACTCCGCGCGGCCCCGACGACATGCTCACGGCGCAATCGGTGGCGGAGTGCGTGTTCTTCGCCCTCGGCCAGCCCCGGGACTGCTTCATCAAGGCGTTCCACTTCGAACAGACATCCGGCTGACGGACGGTCCGCATCTCCTGCCCGCGTCCGGGTGGGCCGGGCCGTCACGCTCCTACGAAGGTCACCGTCTCCGCCAGGTCCGCCCGGTCCGTACGCAGCGGCGGCACGCCCGCCTTCGCGTGGCCGACCGCGACACCGCACAGCAGCACGAGCCCGTCACCGGCCCCGACCGCCTCGGCGACGGTACGCCGGTACATCGTCCACATCACCTGGGGGCAACTGTGCAGCCCCTCCGCCCGGAGCAGCAGCATGACCGTCTGCAGGTACATCCCCGCGTCCGTCCACTGCCCCGGCCCCATCGCGCGATCGAGATAGCAGAACAGGACGACAGGGGCCCCGAACGCGCCCGCGTTCAGGGCGGCGATCTTCTCCGGCCTCCCGGGGTCGTCGCGCTCGATGCCCAGCGCCGCGTACCGCTGGGCCGCCGCGGCGGTGAACCGGTCCCGGTACGGCGGGCCGCCCATGCCGGCGGGGTACATCGGGTACTCCCGCTCGTCGCCCGGGTCCCCGGCCAGCGCCCTGGCCGTCGCGCGCTTCTTCAGTCCGGCCAGCGGGTCACCGCTGACCACGTACAGGTGCCACGGCTGGAGGTTCCCGCTCGACGGGGCGCGGGCCGCCGCCGCGAGCACCCGTTCGAGCACCTCCACGGGTACGGGCTCGTCGCTGAACGCCCGCACGGCCCGGCGGCTGTCCACGGCCTCGTACACGTCCATGCTCAGGGTTCCTTCGTCATGGACTCCAGCGCACGGCGCGTCTCCGGGCCGTAGACGCCGCGTTCGTCGCCGTCGATGTCGTTGGCGTCCTGGAAGCGCTCGACCGCCCGTCGCGTGAAGGGCCCGTAGTCGCCGTCGGCACGCGACAGGAACGGCGCATGACCGGACTCGATGAGCCGCTTCTGCAACTCGACGACCTCCGGGCCCGAATCCCCCTCCCGCAGCGTCGGCGGCGGAGGCGGCGGGTCCGGGTCCTCGGGAGTGGTGCCGGGGTCGGGGTCGGCCGGCGTGCTGGGGTCGGAGCCGGAGTCCGGCGGGGCGGCGGTGACCTGGCCGGCTTCGGTGCGGTCGGTGGGTGTCCCGTCCGGGTCCGCCGATGCGGTCCCGGTGCGGTCGGATTCCGAGGCGCTGGGCTCCGCCGCGTCGTCGCCGTCCGCGGGGGAGCTGGGGGCGCCGCTGTGCGAGGCGTCGGGGCCGGGCTTCGTGCCGCCGCCGGTGGGGACGGCGGTGACGGCGTCCGGCTTCGGTACGGCGCGGTCGTCCTCCCCGTCGTCCGAGAACAGCCCGGAGCCCAGCAGCCCGACGCTGAGCGCGGCCACGACGCCGCCGACCGTGAGGACCAGCGTCGCCCGGCGGCGCCTGCGGGCGGCGAGGCGGGCGATCCGGTGGCGCGGGTCGTACGGGTCGCGGGGGTCGTCCGCGTCGTACGGATCCCGGGTGGCGCGCGGCGCGGCCGGGTCGTCGGCGAAGAGGCCGAGGTCGGCGTCCGCGGGTCCCTCAGGCGCGGCGCCGATGGGGGCGTAGGGGGCGGCGAGGGTGCTGTCGGGAGGCGGCGCCCCCGTGGCGTAGCCCTCCGGCGTGCCACTGCCGGGCGGTGGCGCCTCCATGGCGTAGTCCTCCGGCGCGCCGCTGCCGGGCGGTGGCGCCTCCGGGCCATAGCCCTCCGGCGTGCCGCCGGCCTCGTCGCCGTCGCCGTCCCAGCCCCCGACCGGACCCGGCGCCTTCATGACGTACGGCCGCAGCAACGGTCTCTCCCGCTCCGGCGGACCCCCCGCGCTCACCTCGGCGCCGTCCTCCGCGCCGCTCTCCGCGCCGCAGGCGCAGCCTCGCCCGCCGTCCTCCCGGGGCGGCTCGCCGCAGGTGCGGCATGCGCGAGGTATCACCGTGCTCCCCCTCCTGTGGGCTGGAGGCGATTATGCAGACCCCGCGGAACCCTGCGCACCGCACCCCGGCCGCAACCCGGCCCGAGCGGACCGCCCCGGCGGGCCGTATCGATGCATCCGGGCGACTATGAGGCAAACGACCCGCGCATCACCGGCACCACGAGTCTCAAAAGCACCACCCACCGCACGGTCACCGCACCCGAGGGGAGCCGCGCATGTCCCAGACCGCCGGCGCCCCGCCCGCCCCCGAGGTCCCCGGGCAGGGCCTCCCCCGGCGCGCCGTCCTGGTGTCCATGGGCGCCCTGCTGTCCGGGATGCTCCTCGCCGCACTCGACCAGACCATCGTCGCCACCGCCCTGCCCACGATCGTCAGCGACCTCGGCGGCCTGGAGCACCTGTCCTGGGTGGTCACCGCCTATCTCCTGGCCGCCACCGCCGGCACCCCGCTCTGGGGCAAGCTCGGCGACCAGTACGGCCGGAAGAAGCTCTTCCAGACCGCCATCGTCATCTTCCTCGTCGGCTCCGCGCTCTGCGGCATCGCGCAGAACATGGGCCAGCTCATCGGCTTCCGCGCTCTCCAGGGCATCGGCGGCGGCGGGCTCATGTCGCTGGCCATGGCGATCGTCGGCGACATCGTGCCGCCGCGCGAACGCGGCCGCTACCAGGGCCTGTTCGGCGCCGTCTTCGGCACCACCAGCGTCCTCGGCCCGCTCCTCGGCGGCATCTTCACCCAGCACCTGAGCTGGCGCTGGGTGTTCTACATCAACCTGCCCATCGGCCTCGCCGCCCTCGTCGTCATCGCCGTCGTCCTGCACATCCCGCGCCGCGCCACCAAGCACCGCATCGACTACCTCGGCACCGCCCTCATCGCCTCCTTCGCCATCTGCCTCGTCGGCGTCACCTCCCTCGGCGGTACGACCTGGGCGTGGGGCTCCTGGGAGGTCGTCGTGGCCGGGCTGCTGGCGATCGCGCTGCTCACCGCGTTCATCCTGGTCGAGCGGCGGGCGCCGGAGCCGGTCATCCCGCTGAAGCTCTTCGCCATCCGCACGTTCACGCTCTGCTCGGTCATCGGGTTCGTCGTCGGCTTCGCGATGTTCGGCGCCATGACGTACCTGCCGACCTTCCTCCAGGTCGTCCGCGGCGTCTCCCCGACCACCTCCGGCGTCCACATGCTCCCGATGGTCGCGGGCATGCTCATCGCCTCCACCGGCTCCGGGCAGCTCATCAGCCGCACCGGCCGCTGGAAGGTCTTCCCCGTCCTCGGCACCGCCGTCACCACCGTCGGCCTCCTCCTGCTGCACCGGCTGCACCAGGGCAGCAACAACTGGGAACTCAGCGGCTACTTCTTCGTCTTCGGCTTCGGCCTCGGCCTCGTCATGCAGGTCCTCGTGCTCGCCGTGCAGAACGCCGTCTCCTACGCCGACCTCGGCGTCGCCACGTCCGGCGCCACTTTCTTCCGCTCCATCGGCGCGTCCTTCGGCGTCGCCGTCTTCGGCACCGTCTTCACCGGCCGGCTGCGCCACAAGCTCGAAGCGGAGCTGAGCGGTGTGTCCCTGCCCGGGGGGCTCAGCATGAAGTCGCTGGAGTCCGACCCCCGCTCGATCGCCCGGCTGCCCGCCTCCCTGCGGCAGGAGGTGGTGAACGCCTACTCCACCTCCATCACCGACGTCTTCCTCTACGCCGCCCCCGTCGCCGCCCTCGCCTTCCTCATCGCGCTCTTCCTGCGCGAGGACCCGCTGCGCGGCACCGTCACCGTCCCCGACGGCAGCGAGACCGTCGCCACCAACCCCGTCGAGCGCTCACCCCACGACGAGGTGTGCCGCGCGCTCAGCGCGCTCAGCACCCGGGAGGGGCGGCGGGAGTTGTACGAGGACATCACCCGCCGCGCCGGCCTCGACCTGCGGCCCGCGTCGAGCTGGCTGCTGCTGCGCGTCCAGCGGTACGAGTCCACCGAGCCGGTGGCGCTCGCCGAGCGCACCGGGCTGCCGCTCGACGTGGTCCTCGGCGCGGCGCAGGAGTTGGAGGAGCGGGGCCTGACACGCCGGGAGGGGCTGCCGGTGCTCTGTACGGAGGAAGGCACCCGGGTCGCGCGGCGGCTGTCGGCGGCGCGGCAGGCGGCGCTGGGCGAGATGCTCGGCGACTGGTGGACGCCCGACCGGCCCACGGACCTCACCGAACTGGTGGAGCAGTTGTCCGCCGAGCTGTGCGGCTCCGACCACGAGGCGCCGTCCGGCGAGGCGGTGGAGAAGTGGCGGCCGGACCCGGACTCCCCGCCGAAACCCCCCGCTTGACCGGCACCGCGCACCGCCCGTGCCGTACGACGGCCCGCACCGCCGCCGTACGGCGGCCGCACCACCGCCGTACGCCCCGGCGCACGACCGCCGTACGGGCAGCGCCCGGCACTCCGTGCCGTACGGCATGCGAGTGACGGCGGGTGAGCGGGTCCTCAGGAGTGATGCAGGTTACATCTGGTCCCCCCGTGCGAATTCCGGCGACGCGCCAGGCGTACGCTGTGATCCGCCCGGCGCTCTCGTCCGCGGCAGAAAAAATCACCGGATGACCGCCGGGACACGGGGAGCAGGGGAACAGTGGAGTTTGTGGGGTCACTGAGCGGTACCCCGTGGATGTACGCCATCGTCGCCACCTCCGTCCTCCTCGACGTCTTCCTGCCGCTGCTGCCCAGCGGCGCGCTGGTCATAATGGCCGCCACCGCCGCCGCCGGCACCACCACCGCGGCCGACGCCGTACGCAACGGCGCCACCCTCCCCGCCGCCGACCACCTCGCCGAACTGCTGGCCCTCATGCTCTGCGCCGCCACCGCCTCGGTGCTCGGCGACATGCTCGCCTTCCGGCTCGCCAGCAGAGGCCGCGAGAAGTTCGCCAACTCCCGCCTGCTGGTCCGTGCGCAGGAGCGCCTCGGCCACCACCTCAGCGGCCGGCGGGGCGGCGGGATCGTCGTCCTGGCCCGGTTCGCGCCCGCGGGGCGCAGCGTGGTGATGCTCGGCGCGGGCGCGATGCACCGGCAGGTGCGGGAGTTCCTGCCGTGGTCCGCGCTCGCCGGGCTGCTGTGGGCCGCGTACGGCGTGACGCTCGGGTACTTCGGCAGCCGCTGGCTGGGCGCGGGGTGGCTGGCGACAGGCGTGTCGGTGCTGGCGCTCTTCGTCGCCGGGCTCGGGGCCGCGTACCTGGTCCGCAGGCCGCGCCCGCAGCCGACGGCCACCGACTGACCACCACCGACTGACCGCGTCCGACCGCCGGTCCGGTCGCCCGCGTCCGGGTGCGTCAGCCGCGCAGGTAGGCGTCGACCTCGTCCGCGACCGCCCGCGAATAGCGCTCCAGACCCGGGGACTTGGCCGGGCACGGCTGCCCGCCCTCCGGGGTCGGCGCGAGGCAGAAGTGCAACGGGTCGTCGTCGCGGTGCAGTCGGGCGGTGCCGTCCGGGCCCGTGCAGTAGCCGGCGGTGCGCTGCTCGTAGTCGTTGCACGGCAGGTACTGCGTCCACTTCCCGTCGTCGTCGCGCAGTTCGCGGCCGGCGTCGGCCAGCAGGTCGCCTGATGCGGTGGCCTGCCGGTCGTACAGGGCGTTGACCTGCTCGATCCGGTCGGGGTGCAGCGCGTCCGGCGGCTGCTGCACCCAGACGATGCGGGGGCGCGGCACGTCGGCCTCGCGCGCGGCGTCGGCGATCTGCCCGGTAAGGGCGCGCAGGTCGGCGGCGTAGCGCTCGTAGTACGCGGCCGTCCCCCACTCGACGCCCTCCATGCAGGGCGTGTAGCCCCAGGTGTTGCCCCAGAACTGCAGCACGATCACGCCCGGTTCGCGCTTCTCGACCAGGGCGGCGGCCTTGTCCTCGCGCGGGACGAGGGAGCGGCCCGGGCGGCCCTGGAGGTAGTCGCAGACGGTGACGCCGGCGACGGGCTCGCTGCTGTACGAGGCGACGCGGGCGGAGCGTTCGAGCCGACCGCCGAGGACGTCCTGGGCCTCCATGGCGAGGGAGTCGCCGAGGTAGAGCACGTCCTGCGGGGTGCGCGGGGGCGCGGCGGGATCGGCCGGGGCGGAGCCGGGGGCGGTGGGCCCGGGGTCGGCGGGCCCGGACGCGCCGGGTCCCGGGGTGGGGCCGGGGGACGTGAAGCGGGAGCGGTCCGGCGCCTGGTCGCGTACCGCGCTGTCCACCGCGTCGCCGCCCGCCTCGCCGCCGTCGGAGCGCGACACCGCGCCCCATCCGACGGCCACGGCCACCAACGCCACGGCGAGCACGGGCCCGGCCCAGCGCTTCGTCTCCATCAAGTCCTCCGGCACCCGGTGACAACTGGCCAGTAGGGTAGGGAGTCGACCGCCCCCGGGTCGAGTCCCTTCGGCCCTTTCCGGCAACGGCCGTGCGACGGCGGTCGTCGGTGGCACGCGGCAGGCGTGGCGGCAACGCACCCGCCGCGCGGGCGGATTCGGCGTGCCCCGCGAACTCCAGCCGCAGCGCCACCGCCACGCGCGCGATGCCGCGGCGGCAGAAGACGGTGCGTGAGCGGGCGAGGGCGAGCAGCGCTTCGCGGACGCCTGGGACCACGAGGCCGGCCGGGCAAGGTCCAGTGGGGCGGAAGTGGCCGCGGACCGGGGCGGGCGCGGGCCCGTAGCGTACGGAGACGTGGCCGGTGCACGACGCATCGCCGCAGGTCGCGGCCGGTTCCGCCGCCGCGGCCCGCGGGCGTCGCCCGCCGCCCGCAGCCCCGCCCGCCGTACGCCCAGGAGGCCCCCGTGCACCCCGCCCTCGCCGCCGACCTCGACCGCTTCGGCCAGCTCCTCGACGCCGCCCGCGCCCGCGCCGCCGCCGCACTCCGCGGCCTCGCGGACCGCCCGGTCGCCGCCCCCGCGCCGCACGCCCCCGGCCCGTACGAGCCGCTGCCCGAGCGCGGCGCCGGGGGCGCGGCGGCGCTCGCGCGCTTCGGGGAGCGCTGGGAGCCGGGCCTGTCGGGCAGCGCGGGGCCGCGCTACCTCGGGTTCGTGACCGGCGGGGCGACACCTGCGGCGGTGGCGGGCGACTGGCTGGTGGGGGCGTACGACCAGAACGTGGTCGCCGCGGGCGACTCCGCGGCGACCGGCCTGGAGCGCGAGACGGTGGGCTGGCTGCGCGAGTTGTTCGGTCTTGGCGAGGCGCACGCGGGCGCGTTCGTGTCCGGGGCGACGATGTCGAACGCCGTGGGGCTGGCCGTGGCCCGGGAGTGGCTGGGCGAACGGCTCGGGGTCTCGGTCGCGGACGCCGGGGCCGGGGCGCTGGGCGAGGTCGCGGTCCTGTCGGGCGCGGCGCACTCCAGCGTCCCCAAGGCGCTGTCGCTCCTCGGGCTCGGCCGGGGCGCGCTGCGCGAGGTGCCGCTGCTGCCGGGGCGGGAGGCCGTGGACGTGGCCGGACTGGAGGCCGCGCTGGCGGCGTTGGACGGCCGGCCGGCGATCGTGGTGGCGAACAGCGGCACGGTCAACACCGTCGACTTCGACGACCTGCGCGCGATCGCGGCGCTGCGGGAGCGGTATCCGTTCTGGCTGCACGTGGACGCGGCGTTCGGCGCCTTCGCGGCGCTGTCACCGGAGCACGCGCACCTGGTGGCGGGGCTGGACGCGGCGGACTCGGTCTGCGTGGACCTGCACAAGTGGCTGAACGTCCCGTACGACGCGGCGGTGCAGTTCACCCGCCGCCGGGACCTCCAGGTCCGCGTCTTCCGCAACGCCGCCGCCTACCTGGCGCAGCCGGGCGACGACCCCGACTTCGTCCACCTCACCCCGGAGAACTCCCGCCGCCTGCGCGCCCTGCCGGCGTGGCTGACGCTGGCGGCGTACGGGCGCGAGGGCCACCGGGAGGTGGTGGAGCGCAACGCGGCGCTGGCCCGGCAGTTCGGCTCGGGGGTGGCGGACGGCTCCGGCGGCGGGCTGCGGCTGCTGGCGCCGGTGCGGCTGAACGTCGTGTGCTTCACGCTCGCGGCGGAGCCGACGCGGGAGCGGGTGGCGGCGCTGGCGGCGGCGGTGGCGGCGAGCGGGGAGGCGGTGGTCACGCCCACGGTGTACGGGGGGACGCACGGCTTGCGGGCGGCGTTCAGCAACTGGCGTACGGGGCCGGAGGATGTGGACCGGGCGGTGGCGGCGGTGCTGAACGCGGCGCGAAGGGCGTAGCGGCGCGCGACCGCCGGGAGGGTCCCTCCGCCGGCCGCGCCCGGCGCCTCACTCCGCCCCGAGATCCACCACCGTCCCCGGCCGTGCCACCCCCACCTCCCCGGCGAACCCCCGACGCGCCGCGGTGATCGCCGCCGCCTCGTCGCCGCCCGGCCACAGATGCGTGAGCAGCAGCCGCGCCGCACCCGCGCGGGTCGCGTGCGCGCCGGCCTGGCGGGCGCTCGACAGGTACGGCGCGTCCTCCTCCGGCACCTCCTCCGGGTACGTGGCCTCGGCGAGGAACAGGTCCGCCGCGTCCGCGAGTTCGGCGAGCGCCGGGCTCGGGCCGGTGTCACCGGTGTACGCGAGGACCCGGCCCGCCGCCGTCAGCCGCAGCCCGGCGTTGGGGACGTGGTGCGGCAGCGCGCGGGTGCCGATGCGGAACGGGCCGGAGGTGAACTCCGGCTCCGTCGCCGGGTCGAAGGCGTGCAGCTCGTACGAGCCGTGCAGCATCCCGGGCCGGTCCAGCGCCAGCACCGCGTCGAGCGCACCGGCCGGGGCGTACACGGGCAGCGCGGGCGCCGGAGTGTCGGCGAGCGCGCGGGCGCGCAGGAGTGGGTTGAGGTCGGCGCAGTGGTCGGGGTGCCCGTGGGTGACGACGACGGCGTCGACGTCCTCGGGCCGCAGGTGCCTCAGGAGCTGCGGCATCACCGCGTACCCGGGGTCGAGGAGCAGCCGGTGCCCGTCGTGCTCGACGAGATAGCCGCTGCACGCGGCGTCCGCGGTCGGCCAGGCGCCCCGGCCGCCGAGCACGGTGAGCTTCATGCCGTTCCTCCCTACGCGTACAGGGGCGGATCCGCCCCTGTACGCGTACGGTAACGGCTGCCGCGGGCTATGCCCGCGCGGGCCGCTTCACCAGGCGATATGCACCAGGAACCAGCCCGCGAAGCCCACCCAGGCCGCGACGAAGACCGCCTTGCCCACCGGCGTACGCACCCGGAACCACGCCCGGGTGCGCTCCGAGAGGGTGTCGCCCTTCTGCGGCGTGCGCAGGGCAATGACCTCCACCACCGCGCCGAGGGCGAGCAGTCCGCCCCAGATCCAGTCGGCCCCGCTCACGCCGGCCGCCCCTCGGCGTCGGGCGGCGGTACGGCGGCCACCGGCGCCGCGGGCTGCCGCGCCGCGGACGCCCGCGCCGGGTACTCCGGCGGTCGCGCCCATCCCAGCAGCACGCCCGCGACGAGACGCAGCGGCTTCCAGTCCCGCTTCGCCGCCCACTCCTCCAGCGCCCGGAACACCGCGTAGTACACGGCGGTGACCAGCGCGGTGACCCCGGCGGTCACGGTCGTGGAGTCGGCGTCGACGCCGAAGGCACCGGCCGCGGTCACGACCCAGCCGACGAGCAGGGGCACGAGGGTACGTAACACAGAGATGTAGAGATTCATGGTCAGATCCCCCGATCTGCGGCCACCACGGGTAAAGCGGCCTTCTCACACGGGAGATGCCCGCACAGCGGCATCCTGAACCACAACCTGAACGCCCTCTTCCGCATCGAACTCCCCCGGCGCGGCGGCCCCTTGGGGGCGCACTCGGGGCACGCGCGATCCGACGGCGGCGCTTGCGCGGCGCCCGCAACGGGGATGAGGGGAGAAACGCAAGAGACGGCAAGGACAGCAAGGGATAGCGCGAGGGATTCGGCCACCGTCCCGTCCCGACCCCCACTCGAAAGGGACGAGTGATGACCATCAAGGGCATCGACGTCAGTTCGCACCAGTCAGGCAACTACTCCACGCGGGGCATGAACTTCGTCTTCGTCAAGGCGTCGGAAGGCCGCAGCTACGTCAACCCCAAGCAGGGCGACCAGGCCACGCACGGCCGCGAGGCGGGCCTGGTCCTGGGCTTCTACCACTTCCTCTGGCCGGGCAACATCAAGGCGCAGGCCCAGTACTTCGTCGACAAGGCGAAGGAGAAGCCGGGCGACATGCTCGCCTGCGACTGGGAGCACACCAGCGAGGGCACCGCGGCCAGCAACAAGGAGAAGGACGCCTTCATCAAGGAGGTGAAGCGGCTGCGCCCGCGGCACAAGGTGCTCCTCTACTGCAACCGCGACTTCTGGCTCAACCGCGACACCACCAGCTACGCCGGCGACGGTCTCTGGATCGCCCAGTACAACGGCAAGCCCGGCAAGCCGGACATCCAGGCGTCGTGGCGCTTCCACCAGTACACGTCGTCGCCGATCGACACGAACGTGGGCCGCTTCGGCTCACGTTCCGCGCTGCGCTCGTGGGCGCGGGAGCGGTTCGACGCGAAGCTCACGGCGGACCCGGCCGAGGCCGGGACGGAGGCCGGGCAGCCGGCCGGGACCGCGGCCGGAGGCGGAGCCGAAGACCCGGAATGAGGGGTGCGGCGGACCTGGGGTCCGTCTTCGATCTCCCGTCTGCGGCGCGAACGACGCGAGATTGAGGACAGACCCTGGCGGCGGGCCGCCGCGAGGCATCCGCCCGATCCGCCGGACTCCACCGGGACAACCCGAGAACGAAGATCGCTTCCGGTCCGCGGAACCTGCCGGTTCCGCGGACCGGAAGCACACGCGTCTCCGCGTAAACCGCCGCCCGCGCCCCCGGCCGGATCGCTTGCCGGTCGTACGCCTTCCCGCCCTCTCCCCCGCGGCCAGGAAGCCGCCGGAATCGGCCCCTCCCGCGTGTCCGCGTGCCGACAGGGCCTGTGAGCAGCGGCTTTAGTCCCGTCCATGGACTGCTTTGGATACTCGCCGGGCGCGGGCACGTCATCCGGGACCACCTGTTCCAGATCCGGCTCCGGCTGCCTTCCCGCGCACCCGGGCCGAGTACTCCCCGGGAGCCGGGCGCAGCAGTCCGTCCGTACGTCTGGAAGGGAAGAGCGTGACAGGTGCGACGACACCGGCCCAGGGCGGCACCCCCCGGGTGCCCTGCTGCTCCCAGGCGACGGCCCCCCAACCGCCATGGACCTTCTCCGCGTTCAGCCGCCCGTTCCGCGGCCCGGTCCTGATATCCACCACCGGCCGCAGGCCACTGACTGCCTGACGGCCTGGAAGCAGAGGTATCTCATGAGCGAGACCCTGCAAGAAGGACGGGCGGCGCCGCCCGGGAAGAGGCTGAGCGCCTTCGTCAGCCTGGCGAAGCTGTCGTTCTTCGACTACTACCTGTCCGCTTTCGTGGTGTGGACGATGCTGCCACCCGGGACCCGGGACGACCCGGTCACCGTGTGGACGCTGGCCGTGCTCACCCTGGGCTGGGTGGGCGTCTGCGCCGCGACCGTCGCCTTCGACGACGTCACGGGCTTCCGGGACGGCAGCGACCAGTTCAACTACGACCCCGAGCAGGGGCAGTTGCGCAGCCGCAAGCGCAAGCCGCTCCTCGACGGCCGGCTGACCGAGCGGGAGGCCGTACGGTTCGGCTACGCCGCGCTGCTCACCGGCCTCGTCTGGCTGGGTCTCGCGGTGCTGACCTCGCCGCACCGGCCCACCTGGGTCCTGCTGCTGACGGTCTTCCTCGTCTTCATCAGCGTGCAGTACTCGTACGGCCTGCGGCTGAGCTACCGGGGCGGGCAGGAGCTGGTGCTGCTGCTGAGCACCGGTCTGGTGGTGCTGATCCCCTACGGCCTGACCCACGGGGAGCTGACCGGCATCGTGGCCATGGAGGCGTACCTCTTCGGCCTGTGGAGCCTGCTGGTCTCGGTCTACTCCAACATCAACGACGTCGACGGCGACCGGGCCGCCGGCCGCAGGAACCTCGCGATCATGCTCCCCGCCCCCGTGTACCGGGGGGTCATCGCCGTGCTGAGCCTGTCCGAGACCGCCGTCATCGTGCTCGCCTGCGCCCTCGGCGCCGTGCCGTGGTGGTTCGGGTTCTTCCTCGTCCCGCTGGTCGCGGTGCGCGTCGTCCAGATGGCGACAGGACTGGTCCGGCACGACCCCCTCAAAGCCCGGAAGCTCGGCGGTCAGGCGCACCGGCTCGGTGTGGTCCTGATCATCGTCGCCAACCTGTTCGCCGTCTGACCCACTTCGGGGAAAGCAAGGTGGATCATGAAGAAAGCACCACGTCCGAAGAACCTCGGCGGCCTGCTCGAGTCCTACGCCGGCGCGGAGACGCCGCAGTGGAGCCTCGACCGTCCCTTCGACATCGCGCCCGACGGCGGCCGGGAGTACGACGTCTCGGGGCTGGCGCGGCTGGTGGCCGACATGTCCGGGCGGCTCCGGGAGGCGGGCCTGCGGCGCGGTGACCGGCTGGCCATCGTCAAGGAGAACCACCACGACGTCGTGCTGCTGGCGGCCGCGGCCGCCCGTATCGGCGCGCTCCCGGCGATGATCTCCACCTCCGTCGCGCCCGCGACGCTCGCCACCATGATGGAGCGCTTCGACCCCCGCGTCTTCATCGCCTCGGACTCGGTGCTCGCCGCCGGGGCGGCCGCGGGTGTGACGATGACCGGCGAGAAGACCCAGGTGGTCGCGATCGAGGGCGACACCTCGCTCTCGCCGGGATCGCTCGCCCTGGCGGACCTCGCCGGCGCCGACGTGCCCCCGATGGATCTGAGGGCCGACGACGAGCCCATGATCTGCACGCACACCTCGGGCACCACCGGCGTGCCCAAGCTGGTCGCGCACTCGGCCAACACCCTGATCGGCGTCCTGACCAAGCTGGAGACGCTGCCCATACCGGGGCTCGCGGTGGGCAAGGACGACGTGTTCGCCTCCTGCATCGCCTTCGTCCACGGGCGCGCGATCACCTGGACGTACGCCCAACTGGCCAGGCCGCCCAAGAAGGTGGTGGTCCTCGGCGGCTCGGAGCCGCAGCTCGTCGCCGAGACGCTGAAGAAGCACCGGCCCACGGTCCTGGAGACCTGCCCCAACCTCTACCAGCGCTGGGAGCCGCTCACCGAGAGCGACCCGGAGGCGTTCAGCCAGATCCGGGCGTACCTCAACACCTTCGACGCCATCCACCCCTCCACGGTGCGCAAGTTCATGGAGGCCAGTCAGCGGAGCCGGCCCGTGTGGGGGCAGGTGTGGGGCCAGAGCGAGACGGGCCCGGTGGCGATGGCGCTCTACTCGCGGAACAAGATCCGCAAGAACGCGGGCGCGCTGAACCCGGTGACCAGCAACGTGGGCAGGCCCGTTCCGTTCGTCACCCGGATCCGGCTGGCCGACCCGGAGACCCGCAAGCCGGTGGCCCGTGGGAAGCAGGGGCTCGTCCTGGTGCGCACCAAGGGCCTGTGCCTCACCTACCTCGGTGAGGACGAGCGGCACCGGGAGAAGAAGTGGGACGGGTGGTGGAACACCGGCGACATCGGCGTGCGGTCCAGGACCGGGCTGCTGCGGATCCTCGACCGCGAGGTGGACGTCATTCCGGGGACGAGCGGCATCGAGCTGGAGAGCATCCTGCTGGAGCGGCTGAAGCGGTCCACCGAGGTGATCGTGCTCGGCAACCCCGGCGGCCTGCCCGTCCCGGTGATCAGCCTGTCCGGCGGCACGCTCGGCAAGGAGGAGTGGAGCGAGGCCACCGAGGGACTTCCCGAGCTCGCCGAGCCGAAGATCATCGACTGGGACGAGTTCCCCCGCACCGGCACCTGGAAGGTCCGGCGGTTCGACCTGCGCCAGCAAGTGCTCGGCTCCCAGGCCACGTACGGCTCCGGCCGCTGGACCTGAGCGGACCGTCACCTCAACCGCCACCAGAGAACGGACCAGGCGATGAAGAAGATCGTCATCATGGGCCAGGGCTACGTCGGTCTCCCGCTCGCCATGCTGGCTGCAGAAGCGGGCAACACGGTCGTCGGCTTCGACGTCAGTGAGGAGCGGGTCAAGAGGTTGTGCGCCGGCGAGTCCTTCGTCGAGGACATCGCACCGGAACGGCTCGCGAGTGCGCTGGCGTCGGGCAACTACCGGCCCACCACCGACGAGAAGCAGATCGACGGCTTCGACGTCGCGGTCATCAGCGTCCCCACGCCGCTGCGGGAGGGGGCGCCCGACCTCCGGCACATCGAGTCGGCGACGGGCATGGTGGGGCGCTTCCTGCGCCGCGGCGCCACCGTCGTGCTGGAGTCGACCACGTACCCGGGGACCACCGAGGAACTGGTCGCCCCGATCCTCGAAGAGAGTTCGGGACTGACCGCGGGCGAGGACTTCCAGCTCGGCTACAGCCCGGAGCGGATCGACCCGGGCAACCGCACCTGGACCCTGGACCGTACGCCCAAGGTCGTCTCCGGAGTGAACGAGAAGTCGCTGACGGCCGTCGACGACTTCTACGGCGGGCTCATCGAGAACACCGTCCCGGTCGGCTCCACCCGGGTCGCCGAGCTGACCAAGCTGGTGGAGAACACCTTCCGCCACGTCAACATCGCCCTGGTGAACGAGCTGGCGATCTTCGCGCGGGAACTCGGGATCGACGTGTGGGAGGCCATCGACACGGCCTCGACCAAGCCCTTCGGCTTCATGCGGTTCACCCCGGGTCCCGGAGTCGGCGGCCACTGCCTGCCGGTGGACCCGGTCTACCTGTCCTGGCGCGTCAACCGGGCCCTGGGGCAGCGCTTCCGCTTCGTGGAGCTGGCCAACGACGTCAACGACCACATGCCCGGCTACGTCGTCCAGCGGCTGATCTCGGCGCTCAACGAGCGGCGGATGTCGGTCAACGGCGCCCGGGTCCTGGTGCTGGGGCTCGCGTACAAGGCGGACACGGGCGACGCCCGGGAGTCGCCGGCGGTGCGGGTCATCGAGGCCATGCTGCGGATGGGCGCGAAGGTGCGCGCGGTGGACCCGCACGTGGTCGAGCCGATCGCCATCGACGACCGGGTGATGCGGGCCGAGCTGGTCCCCGAGGAGATCGAGCAGGCCGACGCGGTGCTGCTGATCACCGATCACTCCTCGTTCGACTACGACCTGGTCGTCGAGCACGCCCCGTACGTCCTGGACTGCCGGCGCCGGCTGCCCGCGGGCCCGACGGTGGAGCACCTGTGAGCGGGCCGCAGCGCATCCTGGTCACCGGCGCGACCGGCTTCATCGGCGGCGCGGTGACCCGGGCGCTGCTCGCCGCGGGCCGCGAGGTGACGGCGCTGGTACGCGACACGTCGCGGGCGGAGGAACTCGCCGGGGCCGGCGCCCGGCTGCACACCGGCGACATGCTGCGCCCGGAGACGTACGTGCCGCTCGTGGACGACGTGGACGCCGTGGTGCACGCGGCCCAGATCCGCTTCCGCGGCCGGATGTCGAAGACCACGCTCGCCGTGATGCGCGAGGCGGACCGGGTGATGTCCGACGCCCTGGCCGATGCCTGCCTGAAGGCCGGCAACCGGCTGCTGTACGCCGCCGGAACGTTTGTGTACGGGGACCACGGCGCCGAGTGGATCGACGAGTCCACCCCGCACACCCCCGCGCCGCTGGGCGCCGGCCACGCGGACGGCGCCGCCCGGCTGCGCGCCCTGACGGCGCGGGGCCTGGATTCCGTGGTGCTCTACGCCGGCTTCGTGTACGGCCCCGGCGGCAACTTCAAGGCCGCGTTCTATGACCAGGGGCGCGCCGGCCGGCTGCGCCACCCAGGCGACGGCCGGAACCACTGGAGTTGCGTCCACCTGTCCGACCTGGCCGCCGGCTACCTGGCCGCGCTGGACCGGGCGCCGGCGGGCAGCGGCTACAACCTGGTCGACGACGAACCGCTGCCGCTCGCCGAGTTCACCCGCGCCATCGCCCGCGAGATGGGTGTCTCGCGGGTGTCGGGGGTGCCGGGATTCGCCGCCTCCCTGGCACTGGGCCGCCCGGTGGCCACCTCGCTCATGACGTCGTACCGCGTGTCCAACCGCCGCGCACGCGCGGACCTCGGCTGGGTGCCGGCCCACCCCACCGTGGCCGACGGCCTGCCCGGAACCCTGGAGGCCCTCGCGGCCGGCGCGGCCTTGTCCCCACGAGACGGCTCCTCCACGAAGCAGCGCGGAAGGTGAGGCAGATGAGTAGGAACCTGAGCGGCACGCGGAACGGTGCGGGCCACGCCATCGTGATCGGCTCCAGCCTCGCCGGGCTCACCGCCGCCGCCGTGCTGGCCCGGCACATGGAGCGGGTCACCGTCATCGAGCGGGACAAGCTGCCCAGTGATGCGCAGTGGCGTCCGGGAGTCGCGCAGTCGCGGCACGCGCACAACCTGATGGCCGCCGGGCACCAGGGCCTGGGCCGGCTGTTCCCCGGGATCCAGCAGGAGCTGCTCGACGCGCAGATGGTGTCGGTTCGGGTGCCCGAGGACATGCTCATGCTCGCGCCCGGCGGCTGGATGCCCCGGTTCGAGACCGGCATGACGATGATGACGGGCACCCGCGACATCGTCGACGCGGTCGTCAGGGACCGGCTGGGGGCCGAGCCGAAGGTGACCTTCCTCCAGGAGCACGAGGTGGTCGGCCTGCAGCGCGGCCCCGGCGACTCGGTCGGCGGCGTCCGCGTACGCGCCAAGGACAAGGACGCCAAGGGCGGCTGGGGCGAACCGGAGGCGATGGCCGCGGAGTTCGTCGTCGACGCGGCCGGACGCAAGTCCCGTGCACCGCAGTGGCTCGGCGAACTGGGCTACGACAAGCCCGCCGAGAGCGTGGTGGACGCCAAGACCGCCTACGGCACCACCGTCTACGAGCCTCCCGCCGGCCACGCCGCCGACTGGAAGTGCATCCTGCTGCTGGCCACCCCCGAGAACCCCAAACAGGGCATCCTCAACCCCATCGAGGACGGGCGCTGGATGGTCTCGGTCTCCGCCAGCGGCGGCAACCGCCCGCCCACCGACCACGAGGGGATGCTCGAAGGCGCCAAGTCGCTCCGCCACCCCGTGGTGTACGAGGCCATCAAGGACGCGACCCCGGTCGGCCCGGTGTACGGCTCGGGCCGCACCGAGAACCGGTGGCGCCACTTCGAGAAGCTGCGCCGCTGGCCCGACCGGTTCCTGGTGATCGGCGACGCGCTGGCGGCCTTCAACCCCTCGTACGGGCAGGGGATGTCCGTCGCGGTGCAGAGCGCGCTGCTCCTCGACAGGATGCTGGAAAGCCGCGGGATAGCCGACGGCGGCACCCAGCGCATCCGCCGCGCCCTGGCCAAGCAGGTCGCCGTCGCCTGGCAGTTGGCCACCGCCATCGACCTGCACTACCCCTGGGCCGCCGAGGCCAGCCCGCCCGATCTGCCGACCCGGCTCGGCATGCGCTACGTCGACCGCGTCGGCGCCGCCGCGCCGACCGACCACGACGCGGCCCGGGTGGTGCTGGAGCTGGCCCAGCTCCTGGCCGCGCCGACCGCGGTGTTCCGCCCGCGCGTGCTCAGGTCGGCGGTGCGCGGGGCACGCGGACCCGTGTCCGCCGACCCCCCGCGCGCCCCGCACGGGGCCACGTCCGCTCCCGGAGCGGACGACCGGGCGATCTCTTCGCCCGCCAACCGGAAAACAAGGAGTAGCTGATGTCGACTCAGTCCACAGACAAAGCGCCGGATATGACGCCGGGTGAGGCATCGGAAACCGGCCACATTACCGAGGATCTGACGTTCCGCATCCGGACGAGTGCCGACCCGGAGAACGAATGGGTGCTGAGCGCGCAGCTCGTCATACCCGAGGGCGGCGCCGACACCGTCCAGGTGCTGCTGCCCGGCCTCACCTACGACAGGCGCTACTGGCAGGTGCCGGGCGAGTACGACTACTGTGACCATATGCTCCGAGCCGGATACGCGGTGTTGCTGCTGGACCGGGTGGGAACGGGAGCGAGCAGCAGGCCCCCGGCGACACAACTCCACGCGGACAGCCACGTCGAGACCATCCATCACGTGATGCAGCAGCTCCGCTCCGGCACCCCGGCAGGGCACTCCTTCAGCAAGATCGTCTCGGTCGGGCACTCCTACGGCGCGGGCATCGCCATCATGGAAGCAGCCGCACACGCCGACATCGACGCGCTCGTGGTCACCGGCATGCTGCACACGACCTCGCCGCTCTACGACGAGGTCATCAACTTCTTCCACCCGGGCTCCCAGGACCCGGTCCTGAACGACGCCTCCCTGCCGCAGTGGTACATGACCCAACGCCCCGGTCTGCGCGCCCGGATGCTGGAGCACGCCGACGGCATGGACCCGGAGCTCTCCGCCCATAACGAAAAGATCAAGTCCACCGCCACCCTCGGCGAGGGTGAGAGCCTGCCAAAGACCTATCTGCCCGAGCATTCCCGTGCGGTCAAGGTCCCGGTCTTGTTGGTGGTGGGAGAGCATGACGCCTTGTTCAGCAGTGCGGACGTCGATTTCGCGGCAACGGGCGAAGCCGTACTCGCCTTTGAGGCGGACTTCTACGCGGCGGAGTCGGAGCTGGAGGCACACGTCATCCCGGGCGCGGGTCATTCATTGAACGTTCACCGAAATGCCACCGACAGCTACGCCATCGTCCGGGACTGGGTGGACCGGAAGCTCTCCGGGTAGTTCCCGTGGCGGAGTTGATGATGCGAAAGGTAAGTGATGTTTGATCGACTGACGCGCATGGCGCTCACGTCACCGAAGAAGGTGGTGGGACTGACCTTACTGGTCGTCTTCCTCTTCGGTGGCGCTTCGGCGGGGTTGCAGGACCGGCTGACCATGGGCGGATACGAGTCCACCGGCACCGAGTCCTACAAGGCGGCCCAGGAGCTGGAGAAGACGTTCGAGCAGGGGGAGCCCAACCTCGCGCTCGTCGTCGAGGACGCCCGCGGCGTGGACGACCCGGAGGTGGCGGCGGCCGGCGGCCGGCTCACCGAGAAGCTGGCGGACGAAGCGGACGTCACCAACGTGGTGTCCTACTGGTCTTCCGAGCAGGCCCCCGCGCTGCGCGGGGAGTCGGGCGAACAGGCCCTCGTCCTCGGCCGGATCACCGGCGACTTCGACGACGTCATCGACCGGGTGGAGAAGCTCGACGAGGACTACACCGGCAAGGTGGACGGCCTCGAGGTGACCACCGGCGGCTCCGCCATGATGTGGCTGGAGAACACCACCAAGGCCGCCGAGGACGCGACCAAGGCCGAATTCATGGTCTTCCCGCTCGTGCTTCTCGTTCTCATCATCATCTTCGGCGGCGTCGTGGCCGCCCTGCTGCCGCTCTCCGTGGCGATATGCGCGATGCTGACGTCGATGGGCGTGCTGTTCGGCATCACGTTCCTCACCGACACCTCCAACGTGGTGGTCAACACGACCACGTTCCTGGGCATCGGCCTCGGCATCGACTACAGCCTGCTCTTCGTCACCCGGTACCGCGAGGAACTGCGCCGGGGCAAGGAGATCGGCGAGGCGATCAGCACCACCCTGCACACCGCGGGCCGGACGGTGCTGTTCTCGGCGTTCACCGTCGCCGCCGCCTTCCTGGGGCTGCTGGCGCTGCCGTTCACCATGATGAGGTCGCTGGCCATCGGCTGCATCGTCACCTCGCTGCTGGCCGCGTTCCTCACGGTGGTCCTGCTGCCGGGGCTGCTGAAGTGGCTCGGCCCGCGGATCGAGAAGTGGCGTCTGATCCGGCGCAAGTCCGACCCGTCCGAGGACGGCGGCGGTTCCTGGCACAAGCTGGCGACCGGCGTGATGCGCCGCCCCCTCGCGGTGACCGTGCTGGTCCTCGCCATCGTCATCCCCCTCGGCCTGCCCGCCCTCAACATGAACCTGCGGCTTCCGGACGAGAGCGTGCTCGCCACGGACGCCCAGTCCGCCGAGGTCGCCACGGTGCTGCGGGAGGACTTCGACTCCCGTGAGCAGCAGCCGGTCCAGATCGTCGCCACGAACACCGGCGCACCGGACCAGCAGACCGGCGAGATCGACGACTACGCCAAGCGGCTGTCCCAACTGCCCGGCGCCACCCGGGTGGACACCCTCACCGGCACGTACGAGGACGGGCAGCTCGCCGCCGAACCCGGCCCGGCTTCCGCCCGGTTCGCGGTGGACGACGGCGTGTACTTCTCGATGATCCCCGCCGCGGACCCGTACTCGGACGCCGGCACCGAGCTGGTCGAGGACGTCCGGGCGGCGAAGGCGCCGTTCGACGTGCAGGTCGGCGGGCAGGCGGCCGTGAGCACGGACACGTTCGACACGCTCGTGGACCGGCTGCCGATCGCCGGCGCGATCCTCTTCGTGATCATGTTCATCCTGCTGTTCCTGCTGACCGGGAGCATCCTGCTGCCGCTCAAGGCGATGGTGCTCACCGCGCTCAGCCTCACCGCCACCTTCGGCGCGCTGGTGTTCATCTTCCAGGACGGCAACCTGATGTGGCTGGTCGGCGACTTCGTCGAAACCGGAGGCATCACCTGGACGGCGCCGATCATGATCTTCGCCATGGCCTTCGCCCTGTCGATGGACTACGAAGTCTTCATGATCTCCCGCATCAAGGAGGAGTACGACCGCACCGGTGACAACGAGCTGGCGGTCGCCTCCGGACTGGAGCGGGTCGGCAAGGTGGTGACCTACGCCGCGCTGCTGCTGTCGCTGGTCTTCCTGGTCCTGCTCACCTCGGGCATCAGCTATATGAAGGCCATCGGCATCGGCATGGCCCTGGCCATCGTCATGGACGCCACGCTCATCCGGGGCGGTCTGCTGCCCGCGTTCATGAAGCTCATGGGCAGCGCCAACTGGTGGGCGCCCAAGCCCCTCAAGGCGCTGCACACCCGCTTCGGCATCAGGGAGGGGGAGGACCTGGCCCCGGCGCCGGCCGCCACCGGCACCGACACCGACGCCTCCTTGGCCGCGCAGAAGCAGTAGCACCACCTCGTACGGCCGCTCACCGCGCCGCCCGGCTCCCTGGGGAACCGCGGTGCCCGGCGGCCCGGGTGGGCGCCGTACGCCCCCACCCGGGCCGCCGCCCCGGCACCTCGTGCCGGCCCAAGCCCACGTTTCCTCTACGAAGCGGGATTCCGCGATGCCAAAGAACCCACGTCCCAAGAACATCGGGCTGCTCTTCGAGCACTACGCCGGAGCCAAGGCGCCGGAGTGGCACCTGGACATACCGTTCTCCATCGCGCCGGACACCAGGACCCACGACGCCACGTCGCTGGCGAATCTGGTGGCCGACATGTCGGGACGGCTGAAGGCGGCCGGGCTGCGTCGCGGTGACCGGGTCGCCCTCGCCAAGAACAACCACCTCGACACCATCGTCCTGGCCGCCGCGGTGGCCAGGATCGGTGCCCTGCCTGCCATGATCACCTCGACGTTCGACTCGGAGACGCTCGCCCGGATGATGCCGCGGCTCGAACCGAAGCTGCTGGTCGCCTCGGCCGAGGTGCTCGGCGCCGCGGACCGGGCGGGCATCAAGCTGGTGGACAAGTCCACCCGCGTCGTCTGCGTCGACGGTGCGCCGGACAGCCCGTCAGGAGTGACGCCGCTGGCCGAGTTCGCCGGTGCGGACGCCCCGCAGCCGGACATCGTGGACAACAGCGAGCCGATGCTGTGCACGCACACCTCCGGGACCACCGGCGTCCCCAAGTTCGTCGCGCACTCCGCGAACACGCTCCTCGGGGTGCTCTCCAAGCTGGAGACCCTGCGGATCCCCTTCCTCTCCACGCGCCCCGACGACACCATCGCCTCGTGCATCTCCTTCGTGCACTCGCGCGCGGTCACCTGGACCTTCGCCCAGTTCGCGCTGCCGCCGGCCAAGGCCGTGGTGCTGAGCCAGGCGGACCCCTCGACGGTCGTGGAGACGCTGAGCAAGCACCGTCCGACGACGCTGGAAGCCTGCCCCAACATCTACCAGTTGTGGGAGCACCTGATCCGGACGAATCCGGAGCTGTTCACGAACATACGGGCGTACCTCAGCACCTTCGACGCCATCCACCCCAGCACCGTCCGCGCCTTCATGGCCGCCACCAAGCGGCGCGGCGCGGTGTGGGGGCAGAGCTGGGGCCAGAGTGAGATCGGGCCCGCGACCCTGGCCGTCTACCCGAAGCGCAAGGTGATGCGCGCCACGGGCACCCGCGGCGGGCCGATCACCAACAACGTCGGGCGCCCCATCCCCTTCGTCACCCGTATCCGGGTCGTCGACCCCGAGACCCGCAAGCCCAAGGGGCGCGGCAAGCGGGGGCTCGTGCTCATCCGCACCAAGGGCCGCTGCCTCACCTACATCGGCGAGCCCGAGCGCCACCGCGAGAAGGACTGGGACGGCTGGTGGAACACCGGGGACATCGGCGTCCACACCCGCACCGGCAGCCTGGAGATCCTCGACCGCGAGGTCGACAGCATCCCCGGGATGAGCAGCCTCGAACTGGAGAGCCTGCTGATCGAGCGCCTCGACGCGGTCACCGAGGCCATCGTCCTGGGCAACCCGAACGGGCTGCCGCTCCCGGTGATCAGCACGTACGACGGCTCCCCCCTCGACCAGCAGGAGTGGCGGCGGGCCACCGCGGACCTGCCCGAGCTCGACGCACCACGGGTCATCCCGTGGGAGGACTTCCCGCGGACCGGCACCTGGAAGGTCCGCCGGCCCCAACTGCGCAACCGGATGCTCAACAGCGAGGAGACCTTCGGCACCGGCCGCTGGACCTGAGACGACGGCCCGGAGCCGAGGGAGACAGGCCGTCTTTTCCGTCATGAGGCGTGCCCACAGGTCGGCAGAAACCTGAACTCGGAACGCAGGGGAGAGAATCGGATGACTGACATATCCACCGGAGCGAGGGGCGGGCGCGCCATCGTCATCGGCGGAGGGCTGACCGGCATGCTCGCCGCGTGGGCCCTTTCCGAGGTGATGGACGAAGTCACCGTGCTGGAACGGGACCGGGAGCCCACCGGTCCCGATTTCCGGCCCGGCGTGCCCCAGGGCCGGCACGCGCACGCGTTCATGGAGGGCGGCCAGCGCGCCCTCGAAGAGCTGCTTCCCGGCATCATCGACGAACTCGTCGAGGCCGGCGCGACCCGCACGAAGCTGCCCGCCGAACTGCTCTGGCTGGACTACGCCGGCTGGAACGACCGCGGCACCGCCATCCGCGGCAGCGCTGGCTCCTTCCTCACCTGCACGCGGCCGATGCTCGACTGGATCGTGCGCTCACGGGTCCTCAAGAGCCCGCGCATCACCATCCGCCACGGCATCACGGTCTCCGCGCTGCTCTGCTCCCAGGACGCGGTGCGCGGCGTCGTCGCGCAGGAGAAGGGCGGCGAGCCGGAGGAGCTGACGGCCCCGCTGGTGGTCGACGCGAGCGGTCGCGGTTCCAACGCGCCGAGCTGGCTCCGCGACCTGGGGTATCCGGAGCCGAAGGAGGAGCTGATCGACTCCGGGATGGCGTACGCCTCGCGGCTGCTGCACCGTACGCCGGAGTCGGAGAAGGAGTCGTTCAATGTCGTGATGATCCAGCCGGTGCTGTCCACCCCCCGCTTCGGGCTCCTCATACCCGTGGAGGACAACCGCTGGCTGGTCGCCCTCGGCGGGCTGCGCGGCTACGAGCCGCCGACGGAGTCCGACGCCTGGACGCAGTTCGCGAAGGAACTGCGCAGCCCCATGATCCACAAGATGATCGAGAACGCGGAGCCCGCCACCAACGTGTTCGGCTTCCGCAACACACAGAACCGGCGCCGCTACTACGAGAAGCTCAGCCGGCGCCCGGACGGCTTCCTGGTGCTCGGCGACGCCGCGTGCACCTTCAACCCGGTCTACGGCCAGGGCATGTCGGTGGCCTGCTTCGAGGGGCTCGCCCTGCGCAAGCTGCTGGCCAAGCACGGTGCCGGGAAGGGGATGACGCACAGGGCGCAGAAGATGGTCGCCCGTACGATCCGCAACCCCTGGACCATGGCGACCAGCGAGGACCGCCGCTACCCGACGACCGTCGGCGGCGGCCGCCCCAACGCCCTGGAGCGGATGCTCGACTGGTACGTCAAGCGCGTCAGCGCGGAGGCGCTGGTGAACCCGGTGGCGGGCAAGGCGTTCTTCAGCGTGGTGATGCTGCTCGAACCGCCGACCCATCTGTTCCGCCCGGGGGTCGTGCTGGCCGCCCTCCGGCGCCGCGGCGCCTCGATCACGGTGCCCGAACCCGTACTCGCCGGAGCGCAGACCGGCGACGACGCCCCGGGCATCGCCAGCGGCAACCGCTGAGTCCGGCGGGCACGGCGCCGGGCCGCCGGCGCCGTGCACCCGCCGCGCGCGGGGGTCCTGCGACCCGTAGCCAAACGGCAGATCCTTGCCATACCTGGATCGCTGCTGCCCGGGAAAACCGAACTCTAGACTCGGCCCATGACTGAGCAACAGGTTGCGGTGGCGGAGCCGTCCCCCGGTGCGCGGCAGGACTTCTTGCGGGCAGTGGTGACACTGTGCCGGGAGCGGGTGTACGAGGACATACAACTGGCCGACGTCGCCAAGCTGGCCGGCCATGACGAGCAGCAACTGCGGGCGATCTGGCCCGCGAAGAGCCTGATGGTCGTCGAGGCGCTGTTCGGCGTGGTGGCCCCCCGGCTGGTGTTCCCGGACACCGGCGACTTCGAGGCCGATCTGCGGTCCCAGTTGACGTCCATCGCGGAGGCGTTCGGCGACCCCGGGGTGGGTCCCCACATCGCGGCGCTCGCCGCCGAGGCCAACACCGACCGGATGCTGGCGAAGGTCTTCCTCGACCGCGTCTTCACCCCCAACCGCGCGGCCGCGTCGAAGCGCTTCCGTACGGCTCAGGAGGCGGGTCAGGTCCGGCGGGACCTCGATCTGGACGCCGCGATCGACATGGTGTTCGGCCCGATCTGGTTCCGTCTGCTCCTCGGCACCGGAACGCTCACCGCCGAACTCGGCGCCTCCCTCGCCGACCACGCCGTGGGCGGCCTGGCGTCGCGCCCGGACCGTACCGAGTAAGGGGCAAGGAGATCAGTGGAGTTCAGAATACTGGGCCCGCTGGAAGTACACGCGCGGCGGGCCGGCGGGGGCGACCTGACCCCCCGGGCCGCCAAGCTCCGTGTCGTCCTCGCGACGCTGCTCGTCCGGGCGAACAAGGTCGTCTCGATCGACAGGCTGATCGACGAGCTGTGGGGTGACGAGCCGCCGCGTACCGCGATGACCACCCTGCAGGTGTACGTCTCCCAGCTCCGCAAGGTGCTCCAGGAGGCCGACGCCGAGGGCGGCCGCAAGGCCCTGGTGACCCGCGCGCCCGGCTACATGCTGCTGCTGAACGACGCGCAACTGGACCTGGTGCGGTTCGAGGAGCTGTACGCGCAGGGCCGCAAGGCCATGGACCGCGGGGACTACGACCTGGCCGCGGAGCTGCAGCGCACCGCGCTGGAGCTGTGGCGGGGCCCGCTGCTCTCCGACATCCCCCACGGCACCCTGCTCAACAGCACGGCCGTCCGCCTGGGCGAGGCCCGTATCTCCGCCCTGGAACAGCGCATCAGTGCCGCGCTGCACCTGAACAGGCACCACGAGGTGGTCGGCGACCTGCAGACCCTGGTCACCGAACTGCCCATGCACGAGCAGTTCCACGCCCATCTGATGGTCGCCCTCTACCGCATGGGCCGCCAGGCCGACGCGCTGAGCACCTTCGCCAAGCTGCGCGCGACGCTGGTGAAGGAGCTGGCCATCGAACCCGGCATCCAGATGCAGCAGTTGCACCGCCGGGTCCTGAACGGCGACCTGCTGCTCCTGCACCCGTCGGCATGGCGAGCGGAACACCCCGAGAGCGCCGGCTCACTCCCGCACGGAGCCGCCCGGGCGGGCTAGCCCGCCCGCACCGTCCACCCGCGGACCGACTCACCCACCCGGGCCGGCCGCCCACCACCGGCGGCCGCCCCGGTGGACCTGCGGTGAGCGGGTCGGCGCGGACAGGTTCGGTGCCGCCGGCGGGCACGTATCGCGGCCGCGGAGTCCTTCGCCGCCAGCCGTGGGTGTCTCCGGATGGAAGTCACCAGCGCGGACCGGCGGACGGACGCGCACAGGTTCTACCAGCGCCGCGGGTACACCGGCCAGGCAGGAAAATCGTCCCGCTTCCTACGGGACCTGCCGGAAAGGTGACCACCGCGAAAAAGCCCCGCACCTGTCTCGGTGCGGGGCTTCGTCGCTGGTCAGCCGGGTGGGCGCGGACGGGTTCGAACCGCCGACATCTGCCTTGTAAGGGCAGCGCTCTACCGCTGAGCTACGCGCCCGGATGCGGGGACAGCGTATCGTGCCCCGCCGGCGGCGATCGACCAGCCAGGGGGGGCGGCGGGGATCGTCGTGGGCCGTGTGTTCGTTCAGCCCTGGTGGGAGAATGAGTCTCCAGGGGAGCGCACGGCACGGAAAGGGGTCTCGTGGCATTCGGCGGAGGCGGAGGCGGCACCCGGCGGTGGGGCTGGGGAGACCGGGGCGACGGGGCTCGGGCCGAGGCACAGGCGGCCAAGGACGCCGCCGCGACCGCGTTCTACGAGCTGGATACCGCGCAGCGCGACCTGCGCATCTCCGTGGAGACGATCGCCGCCGTCGACGACTCGCCGGCCGCCCGCAAGGCGACCTCCGACTTCGCCGACCTGGGCCGGCGCATCGACGAGGTCAGCCACACGTACATCAGCGCCGTCGACTCCTACGACCTCGACCGCGACGACCTCGACCACGGCACCGCCTCCCGCGCCCGGCAGGAGCTGCAGCAGGCCACCAACGGGCTGGAGAAGGTCCGCTCCGACCTCAACCACTTCGCGCACGGCCTCGGCCCCCTCCTCGACCAGGCCGAGAGCCAGCTCGCCCGGCTCGCGCCCGCCGTGGAGCGGGCCCGGCAGGCGCTGCTCGCCGCGACGACAGCACTGGACGAGGTGCGCGGCAAGGGCTTCCAGGCCGACGATCTGGCCGCCCGCCTGGCCGGGCTCGGCCCGGAGCTGACGAAGCTCAACGAGGGCGCCGGGCGGCACGGCGTGCAGGAGACCATCCACCGCGCCGTGGGCGTGCAGCGTGACGCCGAGGCGCTGCGCAGCGAGGCCGTGCAGTTGCCGCAGCGCGCCGAGGAGATCGACCGCCGCCTGGTCAGCCTGCGCACCCGCGCGCAGGCCCTGGCCACCCGCGCGGAGAAGGTCAAGCCGGTGCTCAGCGAGCTGCGCCGGCGCTTCGCGCTGGCCTGCTGGCGCGATCTGCAGGAGGTCCCCGACCGCGCCGCGCAGGCCGTGACCGAGGCGGAGGAGAAGATCGCCGGCGCCTCCCGGGCCCGCCGCGAGCAGCGCTGGCCGGACGCGACCGCGCTGCTGGCGAGCGTACGGGCGCTGCTGAACCAGACCGACGAGGCCGTGGACGCCACCCGCGACCGGCTCCACCGCCTCTACGCGGTGGAGAAGGACCGCACCTCGGAGGTGAACCGCACCCGCTTCGCCATCCGCGACGCGCAGCGCCTCGCGATGGCGGGCCGCGACCGCCCCGACCCCCGGCACGCGGGGCCGCTGGACGCGGCGGTCGAGCGCGTGGACCGGGCGGAGGCGGCCCTCACGGGGCGGCATCCCGACTACTGGAGCTTCCTGGAGGAGCTGGAGGCGGTGCGCGAGACGGTCGCCGAGGTGGTCCAGGCGATACGGACCGAGCGGGGCGCCGGCACCGCCCGCTGACCCCGGCCGCGACCCTCGCCGCCCCGCGCGCCCTACGCCACGTTCCGTACCAGCGATAGGCTGTCCGCCATGCCGCGATACGAGTACCGCTGCCGGTCCTGCGGGACGACCTTCGAGGTCAGCCGTCCCATGGCCGAGTCCTCCGCGCCCGCGGACTGCCCGCAGGGCCACGACGACACCGTCAAGCTCCTCTCCACCGTCGCCGTCGGCGGCGCCGCCGGAGCCGCGCCGCAGGCCGGTGGCGGCGGGGGCGGGTGCTGCGGCGGCGGTTGCTGCGCGTAGCCGCGTGGCGCCGTACCGTACGGCGTCCCACCTGGGCGATTTGCCCCTGAATGCGGACCGGGCTGATCCTGGATAACGGCACCTGCAGTACGACCGCCGTAAGGAGGTCCGCCATGGCCGAGCAGGAGCACGTCATGGAGTCCCTGCCGCACCCGCTGGCCGAACCGCCCAAGGAGCACGTGCCCGGCAGCCGCGAAGCCCTCCAGGACCGCGTCAACATCGGGCATCCCGCGCACCAGCACACCAAGCTCGACGAGCATCTGCCCGTCGACCACCACCTCAGCAACATCTACCGCGCCGGTGCCGGCATCGCCGGCCTCTTCCTGCTGGTGTTCGGCATCCTCGGCCTCGTCGACGAGATCGGGTTCTTCGACACCGGCGGCCACCAGACCCTCGGCCTGAACAGCAACGGCGCGCTGAGCGTCCTGTCCATCGCCGCCGGTGTGGTGCTGCTCTACGGCATGGTCCGCGGCGGCAACTTCGCCTCGACGCTCAACATGGTCCTCGGCGGGCTGTTCATCCTCAGCGGATTCGTCAACCTCGCCGTCCTGGACACGAGTTGGAACTTCTTCGCCTTCAGGATGCAGAACGTGCTGTTCAGCTTCATCCTCGGCGTGGTGCTGGCGATGTTCGGGATGTACGGGCGCGTCAGCGGCCGCCTCCCCCACGACAACCCGTACTGGCGCACCCGCAACGAGGAAGAGGCGGCAGCGCAGGATGAGGAGGAGGCAGCGGAGGACGAGGAGGAGGCGCGGGCCGCTACCGGCGCCGCGCGACGGTGAGACCGTCCGCGACCGTCAGCAGCACCGAGTCCATCCGGGCGTCCGCCACCACGTGGTCGTTGAACGCCCGGATCGCCGCCGCCCCGCCGGTGGCGTCCGGGTCGGCGACCCGGCCGTGGAAGAGCACGTTGTCCGCGACGATCAGCCCGCCGGGCCGCATCCGCGGCACCAGTTCCTCCCAGTACCCGACGTAGCCGCCCTTGTCGGCGTCCAGGTACGCCAGGTCGATGTGCGGCTCCGCGGGCATCGCCCGCAGCGACTCCGCCGCGGGCCCGAGCCGCAACTCGACGCGGTCCGCGACGCCGCCCTTCTCCCATGCCTCGCGCGCGTACGCCGTCCACTCCTCGGAGACGTCGAGCGCCACCAGCTTCCCGTCGGCCGGCAGCGCCTGCGCCATGGACAGCGACGAGAACCCGGTGAACGTGCCCACCTCCACGACGTGCCGGGCACCGACGAGACGTACCAGGAACGCCAGCAGCGGACCCTGCTCCTGCGCGGACTGCATGCTCGCCGAGTCCGGGAAGCGGCTGTGCGTCAGCTCCACCAGATCGCGCTGCACCGCGTCCAGCGGCGGGTTGTGGTCCAGCACGTACCGGTACAGCTCGGGCGTCTGGTCAGGTCGCTTGTCCCGGCCCGCGGGAGAGGGAGAGGTCATGGGAGGCATCCTGCCATCTGCCGCAGAATCTCCTCGCCCGCTGCCGCGCCGCGCTCGTCGAGCGCCGTGACGTGCGGCGCGGTCCAGCCGCGGGCGGCCAGTTCGCCGTGGCCGGGCCGCCAGGCGCGGTCGGCGGCGAGGAGGAGGTCGGTGTCGAGCAGGGAGTCCCCGGCGGCGAGCACGGGCGCGGGCGCGAGGTCCGGGGACCCGGCCGCCGCGCGGTCCGCCGCGCCGTCCGCCGGCTCGCCCACCCGCCGTACGACCTCCGCGACCGCCGCGCTCTTCGTCAGCGGCCGCGGCACCGCGTAGACCTTCCGCCCCTGCGCCGAGACGGACCACCCCCGGCCCTCGGCCCACTCTCCCAGTTCCTTCAGCCACTCCTCCGGCACGGCCGCCCGCTCCACCACCAGGTACGCGAACAGGTCCTCCGCCGTCCGCAGCTTCCGCAGCCACGCCGGGTCCGCCGCCCGTTCCAGGTGCGCGCGGACCTCCGCCAGCGGCGCGCTCCCGGCCGCCAGCTCCCGGCCCACGCGCGCCCGCCAGCCGGCGTCGGCCTCGCCGTCGACCAGCAGGTGGCCGCCGTTGGCGCAGATCGCGTACCGCGGCGGCGGCCCGGGCAGCCGGACGCGGCCGTACTGCTCGCGGGTGCGCGTCGTCACCGGCACGAAGTGGGCCCGGCGCGCGAGTTCCGCGAGCAGCGCGGCGGCGGTCTCGGTCAGGAACGACAGCGGCCTGCCCTCGTAGACCTCGACGCACAGCAGGCGCGGCGCGGCGGCGTCGGGCATGCCGAGGGCGAGGGCCGCCGGGGAGTAGATGAGGGTGCGGTCGAGGTCGCTGGCGATGATCGTCACAGGGCAGGCGCTCCAGGGGCGTCGGGGAGGTTGGTGCCCGGGGGCGTCGCGGCCGCGGTGCCGTCCGCGCCGGTCGCCCCGCGGGTGTACCGGGGGTGGATCAACCCCACGCAGGTGTACGGCAGATCGTCCGTCTCCTCCACCGGCACCCCCCGCTGCTCCGCGAGCAGCCGTACGTGGTCAAGGTCGGCCCCCGCGCCGCGCCGCGCCAGCACGCGCCACGGCACCCGGCGCAGCATCACGCGCGTCGTCTCGCCGACACCGGGCTTGACGAGGTTCACGTCCCCGATGCCGTACGCCTCGCTGATCCGCTCGACCGCGGCCCAGCCCGCCCAGGTCGGCTCGCGCTCGGCGGCCGCCGGCATGGGGCGGACGGCGGCGGGGGCGGGGAAGCGGGCGGTGACGGCGTCGAGGAAGTGTCCCGAGAGGTCGTCGCCTGCCAGCTCGCGGTAGAACTTCGCGCCGTGGTAGTCGGCGGGGCCGATGAGGTCGGCGCGCAGCACGGTGCGGGATATGAGGCCGGAGACCGTGGAGTTGAGGCAGGCGGAGGGGATGAGGAAGTCCTCGCGGGTGCCGTACGTGTCCACGCAGCGGCCCGGGTCGGCGAGGACGGCGAGCCGTGGGTCGAAGCCGGGGAAGTCGCGGAGCGCGGCGGCGAGTTCGCGGGCGATGGCGCCCTTGCCGGTCCAGCCGTCGACGAACACGACGTCGGCGGGGTCGTGGTCGGCGGCGAGCCGGCGCAGGGCGGCCGTGTCGATGCCGCGGCCGCGGACGATGGAGACGGCGTAGTGCGGCAGGTCGAGCCCGTGGGCGTGCCGGGCCCAGCGGCGCATCAGGATCCCCACGGGGGTGCCGGCGCGGGCGAGGGAGACGAGCACGGGTGCGGGCGACCGCTCGGCGAGCACGGTCTCGGTGACGGTGGCGACGGCCTCGGCGATGCGGCCCGCGGTGGCGTCGAGGGCGCTGTGGAAGAGGCGTACGTAGTCGGGGCTGGGCTGGTACTCGACGGGCAGCGACTCGGCGTAGTGCGCGCCGCCGCGCTGGATGGCCTCCTCGCGCTCCTCCGTGGGGGCTTCGAGGGCGACGTCGGAGAGGTCCTTGAGGAGCCAGCCGACGTCGTCGGGGGCGTAGGAGGAGAACGCGGGCCCGCGCAGGGGCTCGGCCAGGGCCGCGGGCCCGGGCCCGGCGGCGGGGGGCACGTAGGAGGGGATCACGGCGAGGAGTACCCGGCCGGTGTGCGGGGCGAGCACGTCGAGGAGCCCCCCGGGGGCGTGCAGGGCGGGGGTGTCGGCGGCGGAGTCGGTGACGACGAGGACGGCGTCGTAGGCGTCGGCGCCCGTGACGTTGTACGCGTAGCGGGTGCCGTCGGAGGCGTCGTGGGCGGGGAAGGTGAGCCGGCTGCGGATGGCGTAGCCGGGGTGGTCGACGGGCAGGACGGGCGAGCGGGTGGTGGAGGAGAACCGCACGTCGGCGCCGGGGAGAAGGTCTTCCAGCGCGGTGGCGAGCCGGAGGGGCGCATACATCAGCTCCTCGGTCCCGAGCACGAGCAGGCGGGGCGGCTTTGCCGGGGACGCGGGGAGGCCGAGGGCCCCGGCGATACGGCCGGCCATCCCGGGCAGGGCGTCATCGAGCCGCGCACGGTGCCCGCCGCCGAACCCGTGCCTTCCTCCGTCGGGCAACCCGGCGGGCCACCCCAGCGCAACACGGCGCACGACGGCGGCAGTCGTCCCCCGGCCCCGCCCCTTCCCGGCCCCCAGGGGCCCCGCCCCCGAGCCCCCCGAACGCTCCGGCAGCCCGCCGCCGGCGACGGCAGCGATACCGGAGACGGCCGGGGCACCAGAAACGGCCGGGGCACCGCCCGGCGCGGGCGCGGAGCGCCCTGGCGCCCGGCCGCCGACCGTGCCGGGCTCCGCCACGGTGGCCGCCGGCCCCGTGGCGTCGGGGGCGACCGGCGGCGACACCTTCGCGGGCCCGGTCGCCGCTGCCGCCGCGTCCCGCGCAGCGGGTGCCGCCTCCGCGGCGAGCGCCTCGTGCTCCCCGCCACCGGCGTCAGCCGGCCCGGTCACCGGACCGCGGCCGGCCCCCGGCTCCGCCAAGGTCGCACCGCCCGGCGAACCCCCCGCCGCATCCAGCCCCTCGTGACCTCCGGGCGAAGCCACCCCCTTCAGTCCGCGGCCGATCCCCGCCGCATCCGACCCGTCCGACGCCGGCCCCGCCGGCCCCGCCGTGCCCGCGGCAGGCGCCTCGTGCTGGGCCACCAGTTCCGCGCCGCGGCTCAGCACGTCCGGCGGCAGCCGTACCGTTCCCGACGTGAGCGACACCACGTCCACCCGCGTGCCAAGGTCGGCAGCCGACTTCTCCAGAGCCCTGCGGTCCTCCTCCGAGCGCATGTCCGTCAGGGCCGCCACCACGTACCGGGCCCGGGGGCGGGCCGCGTGCAGGGCTGCGATCGTGTTGCGCAGGGTGCGGCCCGTCGACAGTTCGTCGTCGACCAGCACCAGCGGGCCCTCCCCCGTCAGCAGGCCGGGGTCCGCCGGGAGCAGCAGGTGCTCCGTCGCGTGGCTGTGCTCCTCCTCGAAGCCCGCGGCCCGCCGTACCCCGGGGACCGCCCGGCGGGTGGAGTGCAGGTACGCGCTCGCCCCCAGGCCGTCCGCCACGCAGTGGCCCAGGCCCGTCGCCGTCTCGGCGTAGCCGAGGACCACCGCCCGGGCCGCGGCCCCGGGGCCCAGCAGGTCCCGGGCGAGGCCGCCGAGGCGCAGGCCGGCGCCGTGGATGCGGCCCGGGCGCTGCGGGACGTGCTTGCCCAGCACCGTGGAGACCAGCAGGTGCGCCCGGCGCGGGTTGCGGCGCAGCGCCAGGCCCACCAGGTCCCGTAGCTCCGCCGGGCCCGACAGTTCCACCCCGAGCCGGCTCTCCACCCATTCCCCCGGCCACACCGCGGAACCGCCGCCCGGCCCACGGCCGGAACCCGAACCGGCGCCCGCGCCCGCGTTCCCGGCCATCAGCTCTCCCCCCGTCCCGCCGCCGCCAGCAGCTCCACGAACGTCGTGTCCTCCCGCGCCACCCCGAACACCCGCGCCCGCCGCAGCGTCCGCTCGGCCCACGCCCGGTGCGGCTTCGCCTCGTTCATCTTGTTCGTGTACGCGGACCGCATCACCCCGCCGCCCGCACCGGACTTGCGCACGATGTCCGTCGCGTCCACGTACTCCTCGTGGCTCACCACCGACAGCGCGTGCACCGGCGCCACATGGCTCGGGTGGATGCACGTCTTGCCCTGCAGCCCGTTCGCGCGGTCCAGCGAGATCTCCCGCAGCAGGCCGTCCATGTCGTGCTCGATGAGCGCCGCCCGCAGCTCCTCCGCCCGCCCGGCCGCGAACGGGCTGCTCCGCAACTGCGGCTTGAACAATCGTTCCTGCTGGCGGAAGTACTCCCACACGGGGCCCGTGACCGTGAAGCCGCTGCCGTCCGCCCGCCCGAAGACGTTCACCACGTCCCCGATCGCCGCCGCCACCAACTGCACGTCGTACGCCGTCATGTCCGGCGACCGCCGCAGCCCGTACGCGGCGCAGAAGTCCGTGACCCCGAGCCGTACCGCGAGCACCCGCTCCCGGTACTGCCCCAGCACCCGCGCGATCCCCCGCAGCGCCGCCGCCCGCGACTCCAGGTGCAGCACCTCCGGCGACTCCACCACCGGCATCGCGTACAGCCGCCGCCCGCCCGGCGCCAGCACCTGCTCCGCCTTGATGACCGACTCCAGGAACGCCACCCCCTGCACCGCCGTGAACTTCGGCAGCACGAACCCAGAAAGCAGCCGCGCCGCGGGACCCAGCCGGGCCACCAGATCGGGGATCTGGCCCGCCTCCCGGGTACGGACGAACAGCAGCGGCAGGGCACCGGCCGCGCCCTGCCGCTCCAGCTCCCCGAGCTGCCGTACGACGTTGGCCTCCGCCTCCGGCACCTCGTCGTCCGCTATGGAGTCCTCCAGGCACAGCACCATCGACACCACCCCCCGCGCCGCCTGGACGCGGATGTCGCGCGCGAGCTGCGGGCGGGTGGCGGGGCTGTAGAGGGTCGCGCCGAGGGCCATGGCCAGCTCGTCCGGCGGGGCGTCGGCGGTGAACTCGGCCGGCTCGCGGTGGAACAGCCCGGCACGCACGTCCGGGGAGACGTGCCCGAAGTGGCGCATGCGGTGCTCCCAAGGGTCGACGCGGCCGGGGCGGGGCCGGCGTGGGTGAGGGAAGTGGGGTGAGGAGGCGGGCGGGGGAAGGCGGGTAAAAGAAGGTCGAGGAAAGGCGATGATTCGGTAAAAGGGACGTCCGGGAGCCCTCCACCGTTCCCCGATCGCCCCGCATTGTGGCCGCCGCGGGCGACAGGGCAGGATAGCCCGCATGACGCACGCCATGGCGCAGGGATCCGACATGTCCGTATCCGTCCCTGCGGTACGGGCCGTGCTGCGCTGGACCCCGGGGGCCGGCGTCCCGGACGTCGACGCCTGCGTCATCCTCCTCGACGAGAACGGCCGGGTGCGCTCCGACGCCGACTTCGTCTTCTACAACCAGCCCCGCCACCCCTCAGGGCTCGCCCGCAAGCTGCCGAAGAAGCGGCAGGGCGAGGGGCTGACCGACTCCGTCGAGGCGCAGCTCGCCCGGCAGGACCCGTCGGTCGACCGGATGGTGCTGATCGCCTCGGCCGACGGCGGCACCCTCGCGCGGGTGCGGAACCTGCGGGTCGAGCTGCACGACGCCGGGAGCGGCGACGCGGCGGGCGGCGAGCCCGTCGCGTACGTGGACATCCAGCCCGACGGCGGCGCGTCGTCGGCGCTCATCTGCGGCGAGCTGCGGCGGGCCGGCGGCGGCTGGCAGTTCCGGGCGGTGACGAAGGGGTACACCACGGGCCTGGTCGGCGTCGCCGGCGAGTTCGGCATCTCGGTGGACGAGACGGACACCGGGCACCACCCGACGCCCGACTCCGGGAACGACCCGGCCTCCGGCGGCCGGCCCGCACCGGGCGCAGCACAAGCGGCACAGGCGGCACAAGCGGCACAGGCCCAGCAGGCCCCGCAGAGCCCCCAGCCCGCCGCCGCCCAGCCGCAGCCGCAGCCCGCGCCCCCCATCGCGTACGGCTACCCCCCGGCGTTCACCCTCCCGCCCCAGGGCCCGCAGTTCATCGGCCGCTGACCGCCGCCCGGGCGCTCACGTCTTCGTCTTGTACCCGCGCCCCCACACCAGCCCCCAGCCGTACAGCCGGTCCAGCTCCGACTGGAACCCGTACACGTAGCGCACCTCGCGCCGCACCGTGAGCTCGCCCTTCTTGTTCTCGATCAGCAGCACCGCGCACGACCGCGCCTCCGGCGCCCGCTCGTCCAGCTCGATCTCCACCCGCGGCCCGCTGGTCGGATAGAGCGTGACGACGGCCTGCGTACGGTCGAACGCGGGGGTGCCGTCGTAGATGTAGACGAACACCAGCAGCCGCCGGAACGCCTCCTTGTGGTCGAGGTTGACGTACACCGTCTCGCCCGAGCCGGAGCCGAACCTGTCGTCGCCGCTGAGCTTGATGTACGGCGGGTCGTTGATGTCGCCGAGGAGGTTGCCCAGCGGCTGCACCACGCCCTTGGTGCCGTCCTCCAGCTCGTACATGCACGCCAGGTCGAGGTCGACGTTGACGACGGCAGGGCCCTGCGCCTGCACGATCTCCGGCCGGAACAGCTTCGCCGGGTGCAGCAGCGTCCCGCCGCCCATGCGGGTGCGGCCGCCGAGGTCGGCGGTGCGCATCCGCCAGGACAGGTTGATGCGCAGGTTCCCGGTGTCGGATCCCTGCCGGGTCAGTGAGAGCAGCGGCTTGCGCTTGGTGAGCTGCACCGCGTACGACGAGCCCGCGCTGTCGAACTGCGGCACCCCCTCCCGCCGCCAGTTGCCCCAGAACGACACCTCGCACCCCCAGACGTGGGAAACCCCTCGGGCCCGGTCGGTCGACCGGCCCCGAGGGGAATCCTTCCGCATCTCGGACCGCGCGGAACCTACACGCGGGAGGGAAGCTCCTTTTCGGCCGGTTCGTCGTCTCCGCCGCCGTCTCCGCCCTCTCGCTCGATGCGCCGGTTGCGGCGGACGGAGGAGTAGAAGGAGAGGGCGATGAGGGCGACGCCGATGCTTCCGGTGATGACCTCGTGGATGTGCCACTTGATGGTGATCAGCAGGATGGTCGCCAGGGCACCGATCGCGTAGTGCGCACCATGCTCCAGGTACACGTACTCATCGAGGGTGCCCTGGCGGACGAGGTAGACCGTCAGCGACCGGACGTACATCGCGCCGATGCCCAGGCCCAGCGCCATCCAGAAGATGTGGTTGGTGATGGCGAAGGCGCCGATGACGCCGTCGAAGGAGAACGAGGCGTCCAGCACCTCGAGGTAGAGGAACATGAAGAACGCGGCCTTGCCCGCGAGCCCCACGGCGGACGGCTGCTGGCCGGAGCGCTTGGCCGCCTCCTCCGCCTCGTGTTCCCGTTCCTCCTCCTCTTCGAGCTTGTTCTCGAAGTGACCGGACAGGCCCCCGACGATGAGGTATGTGATGAGGCCGGCGATGCCGGCGGACATGACCGTCCCCGATTTGTCCGCATGGCCTCCGCCATGCTGGATCGCGCTGGTGGCGATCGTCATCGCGGTGGTCAGCAGCACGATCAGGGCGATGCACACGGAGATCGCGTCGATGCGGCCGACCTTGGAGAGCGGCTTCTCAAGGAACGGGATCCACTTGTGCTCCCGCTCGGCGAAGAGGAACTCCAGGAAGATCATCAGCAGGAACATCCCGCCGAACGCGGCGATCGAGGGGTGCGCGTCGGTGACGAGTTCCTCGTAGTGGTCGGGGTCGTCCAGGGCCAGTTCGATCGCCTCGATCGGTCCGACCTTGGCGGTGATCGCGACGATCGCCACGGGGAAGACCAGGCGCATACCGAAGACGGCGATGAGGATGCCGATGGTGAGGAAGATCTTCTGCCAGAAGGCGTTCATCTTCTTCAGCACGCCGGCGTTGACGACCGCGTTGTCGAAGGAGAGCGAGATCTCCAGGATGGAGAGCATCGCCACCAGGACGAACGCCTCCCACCCCCAGAAGATCGCGGCACAGGCGAGGCCGGCGGCGGTCACCGCGAAAGACCAGCCGAAGGTTTTCAGCACCACTGGCAGTCGTCCATTCTCATCGTGTGTCCGTCCTTCTCCGCGGCGCTGCGCGGCACGGGGGCTGTCGTCACCGTACCCGCACGGTTCACCAGCACCCGGCACGTACGTCGTGACCCCATCTTCCCCGGCGGTGTCAAGCCCCCACATTTCCCGGGTCCGGAAGCGTCAAGAGCCGCGCCACTGCCGGATAGTGCAGGATTCCGGCCACACACGTCCACCCTGCCGAACATCCGAACGAACGCCGGCGGGCCCCGAGCGGGGCGTCAGGCGGGGGCGAGGGCCTTCAGCGCGGCCACGTACTCGTCGAGGTCCCGGGCGTCCGGCAGGTCGTTGACGACCGTCCAGCGCACCGTCCCCGCGGTGTCGATGATGAAGGTGCCGCGGACCGCGCAGCCCTTCTCCTCGTCGAAGACGCCGTACGCCCGCGCCGTGGCGCCGTGCGGCCAGAAGTCGCTGAGCAGCGGGTAGCCGAAGCCCTCCCGGTCGGCGAAGACGCGCAGGGCGAACGGCGTGTCACAGGAGACGGCGAGAAGCTGGACCTCGTCGTTGACGAAGGCGGGCAGCCGGTCGCGCAGCGCGCACAGCTCGCCCGTGCAGACGCCGGTGAAGGCGTACGGGAAGAAGAGCAGGACGACCGCCTTCTCGCCGCGGTGGTCCGAGAGCCGCACGGTCTCGCCGTGCTCGTTGCGCAGCGCGAAGTCCGGCGCCTCGGCGCCGGGCGCCAGCGCCTCGATCCCGTCCAGTGCCATCTCCGCGACCTCCGGTCTGCCGGTCCAGCGAACCTCTGCCGGGTCACGAGCGTACGGGCGGGGCGGGCGCCGCCCCGCACCGGGATCCCGTCGCGCGGCCGGGATCCCGGCCGCGCGGCATCGCGGGGGGCTGCCCGCGCGGAACTGCGGGACCGCACGGGCAGCCCCGGCGAAAGACGTGTCAGCGCTTGGTCGAGCGGGCCCCCTTCGGGGTCACCAACCGGCTGCCGCTCCAGTCCGTACCCGCGTTGATGCTCTTGGTCTGGGCCAGACCGGCGGTCTGCGCCGCCTCGCCGATGTCGCTGGGCTCGACGTAGCCGTCACGGCCGGTCTTGGGCGTCATGAGCCAGACCGGGGCGCCTTCGTCGATCATGGTGGTGGCGTCCACCAGCGCATCCGTCAGATCGCCGTCGTCCTCGCGGAACCAGAGCACGACGGCGTCCGCGACGTCGTCGTAGTCCTCGTCGACGAGGTTCTGCCCGGTGATCGATTCGATGGCCTCGCGAAGCTCCTGATCGGTGTCGTCGTCGTAACCGATCTCCTGGACCACCTCTCCGGCCTGGAAACCCAGCCTGGTGGCGGGGTTGGTCCGCTCCTCCGCGTGGTCCGCGGTCGCGCTCACGGATTGCCTCCTGCTCGTATGCCTGTGTCTTCCGATGTCATCCGAAATCAGCATCACACCCGCGCGCACGCGAGGCGATGGGCGTAGTCCACACGTGCCGGGCGAATCGCGCAAGTACCCGGCGGCCGATCCCGCCCTATGGAGGGCACCCCTGGACCAGGGGGCGCAGTCGCCCGGGTTGCCTGCGGGTACGCTGGCGATCAGCCCGTACGGCCCCTCCACGGCCGTGTCGGTGGAGCCCCGGTCGAACGAATACAGGGTTACCAAACAGTAGAGATGACGTGGCCGCAACCGCGGTAGACGATGGGAATCAGCGCCAGACCTCTCATCTGCGAGCAGTCCGAATACCGATACGTACAGCGAAGGAACAGCGTGGCTTCCGGATCCGATCGCAACCCGATCATCATTGGCGGCCTTCCCAGCCAGGTCCCGGATTTCGATCCCGAGGAGACCCAGGAGTGGCTCGACTCGCTCGACGCGGCCGTCGACGAGCGGGGCCGGGAACGAGCCCGCTATCTCATGCTCCGCCTCATCGAACGCGCCCGCGAGAAGCGTGTGGCAGTGCCCGAGATGCGCAGCACGGACTACGTCAACACCATCGCGACCAAGGACGAGCCGTTCTTCCCCGGCAACGAGGAGATCGAGCGCAAGGTCCTGAACGCGACCCGCTGGAACGCGGCCGTGATGGTCTCCCGGGCCCAGCGCCCCGGCATCGGCGTCGGCGGGCACATCGCCACCTTCGCCTCGTCCGCGTCGCTCTACGACGTGGGCTTCAACCACTTCTTCCGCGGCAAGGACCGCGGCGACGGCGGTGACCAGGTCTTCTTCCAGGGCCACGCCTCGCCCGGCATCTACGCCCGCGCCTTCCTGCTCGACCGCCTCAGCGAAGCCCAGCTCGACGGCTTCCGGCAGGAGCACTCCAAGGCCCCCAACGGCCTCTCCAGCTACCCGCACCCGCGGAACATGCCGGACTTCTGGGAGTTCCCCACGGTCTCCATGGGCCTCGGCCCGCTGGGCGCCATCCACCAGGCCCGGATGAACCGCTACATGCAGGCCCGCGGCATCGCCGACACCTCGAACTCGCACGTGTGGGCGTTCCTCGGCGACGGCGAGATGGACGAGCCGGAGTCGCTCGGCCAGTTGTCCCTGCCGGCCCGCGAAGGGCTGGACAACCTCACCTTCGTGGTGAACTGCAACCTCCAGCGGCTCGACGGCCCCGTCCGCGGCAACGGGAAGATCATCCAGGAGCTGGAGTCGTACTTCCGCGGCGCCGGCTGGAACGTGATCAAGCTGGTCTGGGACCGCTCCTGGGACCCGCTGCTCGCCCAGGACCGCGACGGCGCCCTGGTCAACAAGCTGAACACGACTCCCGACGGCCAGTTCCAGACGTACGCCACCGAATCCGGCGCGTACATCCGCGAGCACTTCTTCGGCGACGACCTGCGGCTGCGCCGCATGGTCGAGGACATGACCGACGACCAGCTCCTCCACCTCGGCCGCGGCGGACACGACCACCGCAAGGTGTACGCCGCCTTCGAGGCCGCCGTCGCGCACAAGGGCCAGCCGACCGTCATCCTCGCCCAGACCATCAAGGGCTGGACCCTCGGCCCGAACTTCGAGGGCCGCAACGCCACGCACCAGATGAAGAAGCTCACGGTCGAGGACCTCAAGCGGTTCCGCGACCGGCTGCACCTCCCCATCCCGGACAAGGACCTGGAGGACGGCCTCCCGCCGTACTACCACCCGGGCCGGGACTCCGAGGAGATCCAGTACATGCACGACCGCCGGCAGGCCCTCGGCGGCTACGTACCGACGCGCGTGGTGCGCTCCCAGCCGCTGAAGCTGCCGGACGACAAGACCTACGCGGCCGTCAAGAAGGGCTCCGGCACCCAGGCGATCGCCACCACGATGGCGTTCGTGCGGCTGCTGAAGGACCTGATGCGGGACAAGGAGATCGGCAAGCGGTTCGTGCCGATCGCGCCGGACGAGTACCGCACGTTCGGCATGGACTCCTTCTTCCCGAGCGCCAAGATCTACAACCCGCTCGGCCAGACCTACGAGTCCGTGGACCGCGAGCTGCTCCTCGCCTACAAGGAGTCGCCCACCGGGCAGCTCCTGCACGACGGCATCTCCGAGGCCGGCTGTACGGCCGCGCTGACCGCCGCCGGCACCGCGTACGCCACCCACGGCGAGCCGCTGATCCCGGTCTACGTCTTCTACTCGATGTTCGGCTTCCAGCGCACCGGCGACCAGTTCTGGGCGATGGCCGACCAGCTCGGCCGCGGCTTCGTCATCGGCGCCACCGCGGGACGCACCACGCTCACCGGCGAGGGCCTGCAGCACGCCGACGGCCACTCCCAGCTCCTGGCGTCGACGAACCCGGCGGCCGTGGCGTACGACCCGGCGTTCGGCTTCGAGATCGCGCACATCGTGCAGGACGGCCTGCGGCGGATGTACGGCTCGTCGCCCGAGCACCCGCACGGCGAGGACGTCTTCTACTACCTGACCGTGTACAACGAGCCGATCGTGCACCCGGCCGAGCCGGAGAACGTCGACGTCGAGGGCATCGTCAAGGGCATCCACAGGCTGTCGCCCGCGGCGGCGGGCCGGATCCCGGCGCAGGTCATGGCGTCCGGCGTGGCCGTGCCGTGGGCGCTGGAGGCGCAGCGGATCCTGGCCGAGGAGTGGGACGTACGCGCCGACGTGTGGTCCGCCACCTCCTGGAACGAGCTGCGCCGGGAGGCCGTCGAGACCGAGCGGCACAACCTGCTGCACCCGGAGGAGGAGCAGCGGGTGCCGTGGGTGACGCGGAAGCTCGCCGGGGCCGAGGGGCCGTTCGTGGCGGTGTCGGACTGGATGCGGTCCGTACCCGACCAGATCGCGCGGTGGGTGCCGGGCACGTACCAGTCGCTGGGCGCGGACGGCTTCGGCTTCGCCGACACCCGCGGCGGGGCGCGGCGCTTCTTCCACATCGACGCGCAGTCGATCGTGGTGGGGGTGCTGACGGAGCTGGCGAAGGAGGGGAAGGTGGACCGGTCCGTGCTGAAGCAGGCGATCGACCGGTACCAGCTTCTCGACGTGGCGGCCGCCGACCCGGGGGCGGCGGGCGGCGACGCCTGACGCCTCCCGCCCGGGGGCGCGGGGGCCGGCGGGGACGGGCGGCGACGCCGGTCCTGCCGGGGCCGCGCCCGGGACCGTGACACGCACGACGGCCGGTCCCGTACGTCTCGTACGGGACCGGCCGTCGTGTGTGCCGGGCGGCCCGCCCGCGGACGGACCGGCGCGGTCGGCCGGTGCCGCTCCGGGCGGCCCGGCACCGTACCGCCCGCGCTACTCCCGGCCCGCCGACGTGAAGTTGACGTCCGCGGACCGCGGCCCCGCGACCTGACCGGCCAGCGGCTCCAACAGCGCCCGCTCCGCCTCCGTCAGCTCGATCACCGTCGCCGCGGCGTTCTCCGCCACCCGCGACGGCTTCCGCGTCCCCGGGATCGGCACCACCGTCATCCCGCGCAGCGCCGCCTGCCCGTGCACCCACGCGAGCGCGATCTGCGCCGGCGTCGCCCCGTGCGCCTCGGCGACCTGCCGCAGCGGCGCGAGCAGTTCGGCGTTCTTCGCGCCGTTGCCGCCGGTGAAGCGCGGCATCGTCCGGCGGAAGTCGTCGGCGGTCAGGTCCTCCTCGGCGTTGACGAAGGCCCCGGTGAGGAAGCCCCGGCCGAGCGGCGAGTACGGCACGAAGGCGACGCCCAGCTCCTGCGCCGCGGGCACCGCCGTCCGCTCCACGTCCCGGCTGAAGACCGACCACTCCGACTGCACGGCCGCGATCGGGTGCACCGCGTGCGCCGCGCGCAGCTCCGCGCCGGTGACCTCGCTCAGCCCGAGGTGGCGCACCTTGCCCTCCTGGACCAGCTCGGCCATGAAGCCGACCGCGTCCTCGATCGGGACGCGCAGGTCGCGGCGGTGCATGTAGTACAGGTCGATGGTCTCCACGCCGAGCCGGCGCAGGCTGCCCTCGATGCAGGAGCGCAGATAGGGCCGGTCGTTGCGGATCACGCGCTTCTGCGGATCCTCCGGATCGGTGGAGAGCGAGAACTTGGAGGCCAGGGTGACGGCGTCCCGGTGGGCGCGGATGAAGGGGGCGATGAACTTCTCGTTCTCGCCGTCGCCGTACATGTCGGCGGTGTCGTACAGGGTGATGCCGAGTTCGAGGGCGCGGTCCAGGGTGGCCAGGGCGGCGTCCGCGTCGGTGGGCCCGTACGCGAAGCTCATGCCCATGCAGCCGAGGCCCTGGACCCCGACCCGGGGCCCGTCGGTGCCGAGGGGGACGGTGGCGACGGGGGTGTTCATGGAGTGCATCCGGAGGCTACTCCCTCGTAGAATTCGATCTTGAAGTCAAGGACGGCGAGCGTCGTCTGCAGATCCGCGATCTGCTGCCTGACCACCTCGCGGTGCTCGCGGAAGAGCTGGGTGCGCTCGGTCATCGTCTGGTCGCCGGCCCGGACGAGCTCGGCGTAGCGCACCATGTCGGCGACCGGCATCCCGGTGAGCCGCAGCTTGCGGACGAAGTCGAGCCAGTCGAGGTCGTCGTTGGTGTAGAGGCGCTGCCCGGTGTGCGAGCGGTGGACGTCGTTGAGCAGCCCGATGCGCTCGTACCAGCGCAGGGTGTGCGCGCTCAGCCCCGTGAAGGAGACGACCTCGCTGATGGAGAAGTGCTCTTGGCCCTCGGGGCGTACCCGGGCCGCTGTGGTCAGGCTCATTGCAGGCTCCCCACTCTCGACGCGTCGACGCTACTGACTTGGAGTGCACTCCAAGCAACAAGATATGTGCGGGTTAGGCTCGGCGCATGGACAGCCTGCTTGTGATCGAGTCGTGGCCCGCCCCTACGGCGGCGGCCGCGGCGGTGCGCGCCGACGGCTCGCTCGCCGGAGCCCACGGCCCGGCGGACCACCGCTTCCCCCTGGCGTCGGTGACGAAACCGCTGGTGGCGTACGCGGTGCTGGTGGCCGTCGAGGAGGGCGCGCTGGAGCTGGACGAGCCGGCGGGTCCCGAGGGCTCGACCGTACGCCACCTGCTGGCGCACACCTCCGGGCTCGCTTTCGACGAGCACCGGGTGATGGCGGCGCCGGGCACCCGCAGGCTGTACTCGAACGCCGGCTTCGAGGTCCTGGGCGACCACCTCGCGAAGGCGACGGACATACCGCTGGCGGAGTACGTGCGGGAGGCGGTGTTCGTGCCGCTGGGCATGACGGCGACGACGCTGGACGGCTCCCCGGCGAAGGACGCCACGTCGACGGTCGCGGACCTGGCCGCGTTCGCGGGCGAGCTGCTGGTGCCGCGGCTGGTCTCGGACGAGACGCACGCGGAGGCGACGTCGGTCTGCTTCCCCGGCCTGAAGGGCGTGCTGCCGGGCTACGGCCACATGAACCCGAACGACTGGGGCCTGGGCTTCGAGATCCGCGACGGGAAGTCGCCGCACTGGACGGGGGCGTCGTCGTCCCCGGCCACGTACGGGCACTTCGGCCAGTCGGGCACGTTCCTGTGGGTGGACCCGGAGGCGCCGACGGCGGCGGGGCACGGGGCGGCGTGCGTGGCGCTGGCGGACAAGGGGTTCGGGGACTGGGCGACCGAGGCGTGGCCCCCGTTCACGGACGGGGTGCTGGCGGAGCTGGCGGCGGGCAAGTGACCTCTGTCACTGGTCGCCGCTAGGCTGGTGGCCGACGAGGGGGAGGTTCGCATGCTTTTCGGATTCGGCAGCGCGTTAGAGAAGTTGGTCACGGTCGCGGGGGTGGTGGTCGCGGCGGTGGCGGTGGTGAAGCTGGCCGAGGAGACGGAGCCGGCGGACGCACCGGGGGACGCCGCCGCGGACGGGCCACCCGAGGACGCCCGGCCCGCCGAGGCGTGAGGGGCGTACGGGCACGTCCCGCGCGGCAGTCCCGGGCACCCGCCGCGTGTGGCTGGGCGTGAGCACGTGGCGCTCGGCGCGGCGGGGCTTCGACGCGCCGGTGCTCGGGCTGCGTACGGCCACCGCGCGCTGAGGCGGTGGCCGTACGGGCGGGGCGGTCAGGGTGTGCAGGTGCGGTCGGCCGGGAGGAGGGGGCCGCCTGCGAGGTAGGCGTTGACGGCGTTGTCGGCGCAGGGAATGGGCTCGTTGCCGCTGACGGAGTTGGCGTAGACGCCGTGGCTGCGGATGTCGGCGGTCAGCAGGCGGGAGCCGCCGAGTGCGCGGTGGAGGGCGATGCCGCCCGCGTACGGGGTGTTGTTGTCACCGGTGGCGTGGAGGATGAGGACGGGCACGTCGTTGTCGATGGCGGTGCCGGTGTCGCCGGGTTCGGCCGGCCAGAAGGTGCAGGCGGAGACGGCGTTGGCCTGGGGGCCGAAGACCGGCTCGGTCGCGCGGCTCTTCTGGGTGGCGCGCCAGTAGGCGTTCGTGCCGGTGGGCCAGCCGCCCGCGGGCCAGCCGCCGTCCGCGCACATGGTGAACGAGGGGATGGCGAACAGCGCGTCCGCGTCGGGTGAGGCGAGAAGCGTCAGCCACTGCGCGAGTACCGGGTCGGGCTCGACCGGGTGCCCGTCGACGGCGTCGCGGAGGTTGCGTACGATGCGCGCGAGCTGCGGGTCGCTCTCCTCGTACTGCACCAACTGGTGCATGATCAGCCGCAGTCGGCCGGAGTCCGCCGTGTGGCCGCCGATCGTGATCGGCTGCCGCTCCGCCCGCGTGACCAGCCCTTCCACGGTGGCGCGGACGCGCGGGGCGGTGCGGCCCAGTCCGTACGTGTCGTGGCGGGCGGCGGTCCACGCCGCCCAGTCGTCGAGGCCCGCTTCGGCGGCGGGGCCGGTGACCTGGAAGAGCTCGTACTGCGTGAGCGAGGGGTCGGTGCCGCTGTCCAGGACGATGCGGTCGGCGCGGCGGGGGAAGAGCTGGGTGTAGACGGCGCCGAGGTCGGCGCCGTAGGAGACGCCGAAGTACGACAGCGCGGGCTCGCGGAGGGCGGCGCGGATGGCGTCCATGTCGCGGGCGACGTTGCGGCTGGTGGCGTGGGGCAGCAGCGCGGCGTTGCCCCGGGGCCGGCCGCAGCGCTGTGCCATGTCGCGGGCGGACGCGACGGTGGCGTCGAAGAGCTGCCGGTGGTTGCCGGCGGCGGGGGCGGGCGGCCCGGCGGGGGGCGTACAGCCGAGGGGTGTGCTGTCGCCGAGGAAGCGGGGGTCGAAGCCGATGAGGTCGTAGCGGCCGGCGACGTCGCCCAGCACGGGGCTGAGGGCGAGGGGGTAGTCGAGTCCTGGCCCGCCGGGTCCGCCGGGGTTGGCGAGGAGGATCCCGCGGCGCTGGGAGGGCTCGGCGGTGGCGCGGATGCGCGAGACGGCGATGTCGATGGTGCGGCCGTGGGGGGCGGCGTAGTCGAGGGGCACGGTGAGCTGCCCGCACTCGGCTCCGGCTTTCACCAGGCCGGGGTGCTGCTGCGCGGAGCAGGGGCCCCAGTCGATGCTCTGGCTGCCGCCGCGGGAGTCGGTGGTGGTGAGGGCGGTGGCGGGCGCGGCGGCTGACGGGGTCGCGGTGAGGGTGGTGGCGGCGAGCAGGGCGAGGGAGGTGAGGGAGGGTCTGCGCATCGTGCTCCTCGGGAGGTGCCTCGGGTGCCGGGTGGCGGGCCGGGGACCCGAAGCTACGGCGGGGGCGTGACCTGCGGCCATCGGGCCAACTCCCGTACGCCGCGGGGGGATAACCCCCGGCGGGCCCTCCCCTGACGCGCGATGATGGGGTGGGTGGAGACGACGCCCGACCTCTGGCACCACTACGGCCGCGGCCGCGCGCAGCGGGACGGCACGATTCCGGACGCCTTCCGCTGGACGTGGTCCGGCGACGGCGGTCCGGGCGCGGAGATCCTGGGGGACGTCACCGGCCTGCGGGTGGGCGATCTGGGGGCCGGCCCGGCGCGGCACGCCGCGTACCTGGCGTCGCGCCGTGACCCCGCCCGGGTGGACGCGATCGACGCCTCCCCCGCCCAACACACCCTGGCCGCCGGCCTGTACGCGCACCTCGCCCCCCGGCTCCGGCTCGTCCACGCCGATGCGGCCACCCACCTGCGCAGGACACCGGACACGTACGACGTGCTCTACAGCGTCTTCGGCGCCGTCGACTTCACCGACCCCCGCGCGCTGCTCCCGGCAGCGGCCACCGCCCTGCGCCCCGGCGGCCGGCTGGCGTTCGCCACCCTCGCCCACTACGCGAACGGCGCCCCCGCGCAGCCGGGCGTCGTACGCGCCGACATCCCGGCGAGAACACCGGCGGGCGACGCAACGACGATGCACCGCTGGGTGCTTCAGCCCCGCGTCTGGACGGAACAGCTCGCCAGAGCGGGCTTCACCCGCATCACGACCCGTCAGGAAGCCCGGACTCTGCTGATGACCGGCATGCTGTCGTCCCTCGCGTCGTGAACGAAGGCGGCAGTGGTGATGCCGGCGAGGGCTTGCCATTTCCGGCCCGTCCCCGCCTGGGACGTGGTCAGGTCACTGGTCGTCTGGGGTGACGATCTCCACGAGCGGGTCGACGCCGTCCCAGCGCTTGTCACCGGTCAGGACCGCGAACGCGCCCGTCGCCGTCGCCGTGGCGATCACCAGCGCGTCCGGCAGCCGGAGTGCCTTCTGCTGGGCCCTGAGTCCCGCGGCCACGCGCGCGATGCGGCGGTCGAGGGGGAGCACGTCGACCGCGATGCGGTCGATGGCCTTCTCCACTTCGGCAGCCGTATCGCTCCCTCCCTGCCTGTGGGCGCGTACCAGGCACTCGCTCAGCACCGAAGCGGGAACGGCGAGTTCGTGTCCGTCGTGCCGCATGGACGACACGGCCTGCCGCGCGGACGCGTGCAGCGCGTCGCCGGGGTCGAGCAGCCCGAGGAGGACGCTGGAGTCGAGGATCACGCGTCCCATGCGTCGCGCTCCGCCTCCAGGTCTGCGCTGTCGGAGAGCCCGGGGAAGACCGCGACCGCATCCAGTGGGTCCTGCTCGGGCACGAGGGTCAGCCTGCCCTGGTCGTCGACCTCGACGCGCAGTATGTCGCCGGGGTGGATATGGGCGGCGCGCAGCGCGGCGACAGGGAGAGTGATCTGGTTCTTGCTGGACACCTTGGCGGTGCAGCGTCGCACTTTCCTTACTTTCTCTGTCACAAAGTAAAGGATACCAACTGACCGCGGACTGCGCCGCCGGACAGGGACGCGCACCGGCACCCGATTCCGGAACTTCGTCAGTTCTGCGGGCTCAGGCCCGTGACCGCCAGGTGGAAGAGGCGGTTCGCCTCGGTGGCGGGCTCCGGGCGGTGTTCCGTGGCCAGGGTGATGCCGACGATCAGGGTGATCAGGTCGGCGACCGTCGCGTCCGGGGTCACCTTGCCGTCCTGTACCGCCCGCCGCAGCAGCGGGGCTGCCGCTTCTTCCAGTGCCGCCGCGCAGGTGTTGCCGCGTACGGGGTCCTCGCCGGCGGTGTCGTAGGAGAGGGCGGCGGCCAGGCCGCGGGCGGTGACGCAGTAGGCGACCACCTCGTCCAGCCATTCCAGGAGCGCGCCGCGGCTGTCCGCCCCTGCGGCCAGGGTGTGCGCGCGGAGGCCCAGGGCCTCGATCCGCTCCCTGGAGACCGCCTCCAGCAGGGCGCGGCGGGTGGGGAAGTGCCGCCGTACGGTCGCCGAGCCCACTCCCGCCGTGCGGGCGATCTGTTCCAGGGAGGCGCCCGCACCGTGCTCGGCGACCTCCCCCGAGGCCACGGCGAGGATGCGCGCGTAGTTGCGCCGGGCGTCTGCGCGTCGGCCGGTGCCGGTGCCTGGCATGGTGTCGCCTCCGGATTGCTAAGTGGCGGGGCCCGCCGTATCGTACCCGGAACCTAAACGGCGGACCCCGCCATTTAGGTTCCGGCGAGTACCCGAGGAGCGCCATGTCCGCAGATTCCGCGCCCGTCCTGGTCACCGGCGCCACCGGCAGGCAGGGCGGCGCCACCGCGCGCGCCCTGCGGGCGGCGGGCGTTCCCGTCCGCGCGCTGGTACGGGACCCGGGCGGTGACCGGGCCCGGGCCGTCGCGGCTCTCGGCGCCGACGTGGTGGCCGGGGATCTCCACGACCGCGACTCCGTGATCCGGGCCGCGACCGGCACCCGGGCGGTGTTCTCCGTACAGATGCCCGCCATGACCGCGGACGGCTTCGACTTCGACGGGGAAGTGGCCCAGGGCGTCAACCTCATCGAGGGCGCGAAGGCCGCCGGGGTCCGGCAGTTCGTGCACACCTCCGTCACCGGCGCCGGGCAGCACACCGAGACCCCCGGCTGGGCGGAGGGGCGCTGGGCGGTGGAGGCCAGCCTGACGGCCAAGGCCGCGATCCAGGACCACCTCCGCGCGGCCGGCTTCCCGCGCTGGACGCTCCTCAAGCCGGGCACGTTCATGGAGAACTTCCTCCCCTCCATGGGGTTTCTCATCCCGCGCGGCATCGAGAACGGCCTGGTGAGCGTCCTGCACCCCGGCACCCGGCTGTCCCTGGTCGCGGTGGCCGACATCGGGCGCGCGGCGGCCGCGGCGATCGCCGAGCCGGATCGGTTCGACCGCGTCGAGCTGGAGCTGGCGAGCGACTACCTGTCGATGACGGAGATCGCCGACGTCCTCTCCCGCGTCCTCGGTACGCACCTGCCGGCCCCGGACATGACCGCCGAGGAGGCCCTCGCCGCCGGCATGCCGCCGATGGGCGTCGCGCACGAGTGGCTGAACACCGCCGGCCAGCCGGGCCGCCCCCGCTACGCCAGGGCCCTCGGCATCCCGCTCACCACCTTCGACCAGTGGACCCGCGACCACCTGCGCACCGGGCTTTGACGCCATCGCGCGCCGCCCTGCGGGGCGCGTGTCCCGCGTTGCGGGTTCGTGGCCGGAACAACACCGTTGCCCGCCGGGCCCGTTCGGGCTCCCAATGGGGGCGTGAGTGACTCCGCTTCGTTACCGCCCGTCGCCGCCGCCGGGCAGGCGCCGCTCATGCGGCTCGCCTCCGACCGGCACTTCGACGCCAACGTCAACCTGTCCACCTGGGCCATCGCCCGCCGGCTCCCCCGTACCCTCGCCGAGGCCGGGCGGCTCGGGTGGCGGACGGACCGGCGGGCCGTGGTGGCGCTGCTCGGGTGCCAGGTCGCGGCCGCCGTACTGACCGCCGTGGCGCTCGCGGCGACCGCCCGCGTGCTCGCCGGGGTCTTCGGCGGGGACGACGTCGCCGACGGGTTGCGGGGCAGCGCGGGGGCAGTGGTGGCGCTCGTGCTCGCCGCGTGCGGGCGGTACGTGCTGGACGCCGGGGCGCGGGCCGCCGCCGCGCGGCTGGCGCCGAAGGTGGCGCGGGAGGCGGACCTCGCGGTGATCACCGCGGCGACCGACGCCGAACTGGTGGCGTACGAGGACCCGGGGTTCGAGGACGCGCACGAGGCGGCCTCGGACGGGGCGGAGAAGACCGGGGAGCTGATCCTCGACGCGCAGGTGCTGACGTCCGCCGCCGCGCAGTTGGCCGCCGCGGCGACCGTCGTCACCGTGCTGCATCCCGTAATGCTGCCGCTGCTCGTCGCCTCCGTCGTGCCCTGTGCCTGGGGTGCCGTACGGGGTGCGCGCATCGAGCACGCCGCGCACCACCGCAATCTCGGCGACACCCGGCTGCGGAGCGTCTTCCGCTCGTACACGACCGACCGCAGGCACGCCGACGAGGTGCGGGCGGGCACCATGGCCGCCTTCCTCGTCCGGCAGTACCGCGTGATCTCAGGGCGGCTGGAGGCCGAGCAGCTCGCCGCCACCCGGCAGGCGCTCCTCGTGCAGGGCGTCGGCGACGCGCTCACCGCCCTCGGCACCGCCGCGACGTGGGGCGTGCTCGTGTTCCTCGTGGCCGCCGGGCACATGGAGCCGGCCGCGGCGGGAACCGCCGCGCTCGCCGTGCGGGCCTCGGGGGCGGCGCTCGACACCACGGTACGGGCCGGGGCGCGGCTGTTCCGTGCGTCGCTGTCGCTGGACGACTGGGCGCGCTTCCTCGCCCTCGCCGAGCCGTGGGCCGACCGCCGCGGCACGGCGGAAGTGGCCGCGGACGGGCCGCAGTTGATCACCGCGCGGGACGTCTCGTTCACCTACCCCGGCGCCGACAGGCCCGCGCTGCACGGCGTGAGCCTCGATCTGAGGCGCGGCGAGGTCCTCGCCCTCGTCGGCGAGAACGGCGCCGGCAAGAGCACCCTGGCCCGCCTGCTCACCGGGCTGTACGTGGCCACCGAGGGCTCCGTGCGCTGGGACGGGACGGACCTGGCGGACGCCGATCCGGCCGCCGTGCTGTCCCGTGTCGCGCACGTGCCCCAGGACTACACCCGCTGGCCGCTGGCCGCCCGCGAGAACATCACCCTCGGCCAGCCCCGCCCCGAGGGCGACGCCGCCGTGCACGCCGCCGCCGCGGCGGCCGGCGCCGACGGCGTGCTCGCCGCGCTGCCCCGCGGGCTCGACACCTCGCTGGCCCGCTCCTGGTGGGGCGGCCACGACCTGTCCGGCGGCCAGTGGCAGCGCATCGCCGTCGCCCGCGCCTTCCACCGCGACGCCCCCGTGCTCGTACTGGACGAGCCGACCGCCGCGCTCGACGCCCGCGGCGAACACCGCATCTACACCCGGCTGAAGGCCCTCGCCGCCGGCCGGGCCACCGTGTTCATCACCCACCGCCTGGTCAACACCCGCATCGCCGACCGCATCGTCGTCCTCGACCGCGGCCGGGTCGCGGAGACCGGCACCTTCGACGAACTCGCCGCCCGGGGCAGCGACTCGGTCTTCGCCGAGCTGCTCAGGCTCCAGGAGGACCGGTGATTCCGGCCGGGTCTGGCACGCGCGGGTCCGTGGTGCGGCGGAACAGCGGGAATCCGCACCGAGGACCCGCGGGGGGGACGGCCGACACCGTGCGACGCGCACGACGGCGGTTCACACGCGCGAGTGACCCGGAAGGCGTCGGAGCGGTCCGCACCGGAGGTTTCCAGACGGTGATCGCCGTGGTGACCGCGCCCGCCGGCGTACGGCTGATCAGCGTAGTAAAGAGCGGCACCTTTTGAGGAGAATCTTACTTATGCCCATATGCTTTTTCTGCGGTTCACCGAGAGCCGTCTCCGCTCCGGAAACCCTCTGCCACGAAAGGGGCGGGATCACCGGTCCCCGGAGCCGAGTTTTCCTGGATTCGTGGAGAAAGACATGCGCGTTGCCGTGACCGGTGGCGGCGGTTTTCTGGGGTCGCATCTGTGCGAGGCACTTCTGCGGCGCGGGGATTCCGTGGTGTGCCTGGACAATTTCTCGACCGGTGAACCGGAGAACATCGCACACCTGAGGGCGCATCCCGCCTTCGAATTCATCCATGCCGACGTCAGTATCGCCGTGGACGTCCCGGGACCGCTCGATGCCGTCGCGCATCTCGCGAGCCCCGCGTCACCGCCGGACTATCTGCGGTGGCCTCTGGAGACGCTGGCCGTGGGCAGCCGCGGCACCGAGAACTGCCTCCGCCTCGCCGGGCGTCACGACGCCCGTTTCGTACTCGCGTCGACGAGCGAGGTGTACGGGGACCCCCTGGTCCACCCACAGGACGAGGACTACTGGGGGAACGTCAACCCCGTCGGCCCGCGAAGCGTGTACGACGAGGCCAAGCGGTTCGCCGAGGCGCTTGCCTTCGCCTACCGCCGAGCCCACGGGGTGGACGCCGGCATCCTGCGCATCTTCAACACCTACGGCCCGCGCATGCGCCCGCAGGACGGCCGCGTGGTGTCCAGCTTCATCACCCAGGCACTGAGCGGCGAGCCGCTGACGATCTACGGCGACGGAAAGCAGACGCGCAGCTTCTGCTTCGTGGACGACCTGGTCCGCGGACTCGTCGCGATGCTCGACTCGGCCGAGGCCGGCCCGTTCAATCTGGGCAATCCAGAAGAGCGGACCGTCACGGAGCTCGCCGATCTCGTGCTGGACATCACCGGCAGCACGTCGGAGTTGCAGTACCACCCCCTTCCCGTCGACGACCCGACCCGCCGCCGCCCGGTGATCAACCGTGCGCAGGACCGGCTCGGCTGGTATCCGGACGTGGGGATCGAGGAGGGCCTGCGGCGGACCGTGGAGTGGTTCGCCGCACGGCCCCGGGACGTGGCGGCCGGCGCCGCCGCGATCAGGGGCGGTCAGCAGGACGGCGTCCCGGCCGTCGGGGCCGCCGCAACGGCCGCCCGGGCCGGACGCTGACGAACGCCCCGGCCGGAACCGTCGGATGACGCACGGTTCCGGCCGGAACCCCTTTCGACCAGGGCGGCCGTGAGCCTCTCGCGCTGCGGCGCCGACACCACCTCCGGAGCACCATCCCATGACGCAGGCAGAGTCGGGACTCGCAGGTCGGACAGTCGCGACCGGCGGCCCGCACCCGGGTACCGCCGGTTCGCCGGAAGACCTGGGTGCCCAGATCTTGCAACTCTCGGACGGCAACGTCGTTCGAATCCCCGCCGACGGACCGGCGTTCGGCTTCCCCTCGCGGTCTCTGCACACCCGGGCCACCAGCTTCGCCGCCGTCCTCTCCCGGGTCGACCGGGTGAAGGTCGCGATGCTGACGACCGGCTGGGTGGTGTGCCTGGTCTGGTTCTGGGTGTGGTGGCTGCAGCCCGAGCACCGGATCGGCTGGGTTGGGCTGATCGTGAACAGCGCGCTGCTGATGTACCTCGCGCTCATGCCCCTGCATTTCCTCGTCACGATCCTGCGGCTGCGCAGATTCGATCCGAAGATCGCGGTGCCGCGGGTGCGCGCCGCGTTCGTGGTGACGCGCGCGCCGTCGGAGCACTGGGAGATGGCCCGCACCACGCTCCTGGCGATGCTGGCGCAGGACTTCCCGTACGCGTACGACGTCTGGCTCTGTGACGAAGACCCGTCCGAGGAAGTCCTGCAGTGGTGCGCGGCCAACGGGGTACGGGTGTCGTGCCGGCGCGGCCGGGCGGACTACCACCGGGCCACCTGGCCGCGCCGGACGCGCTGCAAGGAGGGCAACCTCGCCTTCTTCTACGACCACTGGGGATACCGCCACTACGACGTCGTCTCCCAGCTCGACTGCGACCACGTGCCGCACCGTGGCTATCTGACCGAGGTGATCCGTCCGTTCGCCGATCCCGCGGTCGGCTACGTGGCCGCCCCGAGCGTCTGCGACACCAACGCTGCCGCCTCGTGGTCGGCCCGCGGGCGCCTGCACCGGGAAGCCCTGTTCCACGGTGCCGTCCAGCTCGGGCACTCCGAAGGACTCGCGCCCGTGTGCATCGGTTCCCACTACGCGGTGCGCACCCGGGCCCTGCGTGACATCGGGGGGATCGGCCCCGAGCTGGCCGAGGACTTCTCCACCGCCTTCCTGCTGAACTCCGCGGGCTGGCAGGGGGCGTTCGCCATCGATGCCGAGGCGCACGGTGACGGGCCGATCACCTTCGCGGCGATGGCGACACAGGAGTTCCAGTGGTCCCGCAGCCTTGCGGTGATGCTGATGGGGCTGCTGCCCAGGCACCTGCGGCGGATGAGCGGCTGGCTGCGCGTGCGGTTCCTGCTCGCGCTGTCGTTCTACCCGCTGCTCGCGCTGACGTCGACGGCCGGACTCGCGCTGCCTCCGGTGGCGGCCGTCACCGGGCTGCCGTGGATCAACGTGAACTACTTCGAGTTCCTCGGCCACTTCTGGGCGATGACGGTGTGGATGATTCTCCTGGCCGTGCTGATGCGCAGGCGCGGCCTGCTGCGTCCCGCCGACGCCCCGGTGGTGAGCTGGGAGAACTGGTTGTTCAGCCTGTCTCGCTGGCCGTTCGTCGCCTGGGGGGTGGGGGCGGCCGTACTGCAGAGACTGCGCCCCAGGACGGTCGTCTTCAAGGTGACGCCGAAGAGCCGGCACGGCCTGGAACCCCTGCCCCTGCGGCTCGTGGCCCCGCACCTCTTCATCGCGTCGGCACTGACGGGCGCGGCCATCATCGGCGAGCTGACGGGTCCCGCCGCGGGCTACGTCTTCCTCTGCCTGGCCGGCGCGGTGACCTACGCGCTGGTCACCCTGGCGGTCGCGGGGCTGCACGTGGCGGAGACGGCCAGAGCGGCCGGGGTCACGGCTCGGTGCGCGCTGGGGACGGCCCGCCTGCCGCTCCTCGCCGGCGCCGCGGTGCTCGTTCCACTCGCCTGGGCCATCTCGATGTATCCGGTCTACCTGGCGGGGGTCATCGACTGGTGAGACCGGTTCCGTTCTCCTGACCTCCCGTGACGAGTCGAAAGAGGTGCTTCATGTCCGCAACCGTGCTGGTGACCGGCGGTGCCGGGTTCATCGGCAGCCACACCTGTGCCGAACTGCTCGACCACGGCTACAGCGTGGTCGTGGTCGACGACCACTCCAACAGTTCCCCGCGGTCCCTGGAGCGCGTGGCCAAGGTCGCCGGCCGGCCGGTCACCGCGACGTACGAGATCGACGTGCGCGACCGGCGCGCGCTGTCCGCGGTGTTCGCCGCCCACTCCGTCGACGCGGTGATCCACTTCGCCGCCAGGAAGGCGGTCGGCGAGTCCGTGGAGCGGCCGGTCGAGTACTACGACACCAACGTCGGCGGAACCACCGCACTCCTGTCCGCCATGCGTGAGCACGGCGTGCACCGGCTGGTGTTCTCGTCGTCGTGCTCGATCTACGGCGAAGCGGCCGAGGTGCCGCTGACCGAGGAGGACCCGGCCCGGCCCACCAACCCGTACGCCACCACGAAGTGGCTCTGCGAGCAGGTGCTCGCCGACACCTGCCGGCGGCTGCCGGACATGAGCGTCCTGGCGCTGCGGTACTTCAACCCGGTCGGCGCCCATCCCAGCGGGCTGCTGGGCGAGGACCCCCGGGGCGTGCCGAACAACCTGATGCCGTATCTGGCCCAGATCGCCGTCGGACGGCTCGGCCGCCTCCGCGTCTTCGGCGACGACTACGCCACCGCCGACGGTACCGGGGTCCGGGACTACATCCACGTGATGGACGTGGCCGAAGGGCACCGGGTCGCTCTCGAACATCTCGGTGACGGCAGCGGAATGCGCACCTTCAATCTCGGCACCGGGGTGGGCACCTCGGTCCTGGAACTCGTGGCCGCGTTCTCGCACGCCTGCGGCAGACCGATCCCGTACGAGATCACCGCGCGCCGGGCCGGTGACGTGGCGGCGCTCGTCGCCGACCCGAGCGCCGTGGCGCGGGCCTGGAACTGGGCCACGAGCCGCGACGTCGCCGCCATGTGCCGCGACGCATGGGAGTTCCAGGAGCTGAACCCGTCGGGCTATCCCGACTGATCCGTCCACAGCCGACAGAACCGCCAGTTCAGGAGTCAGCAGTCGAACAGACAGGGGTTTCACATGCGCCTGACCGTCATCGGTACGGGTTATCTCGGAGCCGTGCACGCCGCGTGCATGGCGGACATCGGACACGAAGTCCTCGGCGTCGACGTCGACGCCGGCAAGGTCAGGGCCCTGGCCGAGGGCAGACCACCCTTCTTCGAACCGGGTCTGCACGAAATCCTCGCGAGAAACGTCGGCTCCGGTCGGCTGCGCTTCACCACCTCGCTCCGCGAGGCGGGCGGGTTCGGCGACGTCCACTTCATCTGCGTGGGCACGCCCCAGCAGCGCGACTCGCAGGCGGCGGACCTGCGTTACGTGGACGCGGTCGTCGACTCCCTGGCGCCGCATCTGACCCGCCCGTGCCTGCTCGTGGGCAAGTCGACCGTCCCGGTGGGCACGACCGGCCGGCTCACCGCCCGGCTGCGCGAACTCGCCCCCGGCGCCGATGCCGAGGTCGCCTGGAACCCCGAGTTCCTCCGGGAGGGCTTCGCGGTCCAGGACACCCTGGAGCCGGACCGGATCGTGGCCGGCACCCTGTCGAGCCGGGCGGACGAGACGCTGCGAGCGGTGTACGCGCCCATGCTGCGGGCAGGCGTCCCGTACATCGGCACGGATCCGGCGACGGCGGAACTGGTCAAGGCGGCGGCCAACTCGTTCCTCGCGACGAAGATCTCGTTCATCAACGCCATGGCCGAGGTGTGCGACGCGTCCGGCGCCGATGTGGTCACCCTGGCCGACGCCATCGGCCGCGACACCCGCATCGGCCGGCGCTTCCTCTCCGCGGGCCTCGGCTTCGGGGGCGGCTGCCTCCCCAAGGACATCCGGGCCTTCGCGGCGCGCGCCGGCGAACTCGGCGTGGGCCGGGCGGTGGCGTTCCTGCGGGAGATCGACGAGATCAACATGCGGCAGCGCAGGCGCACCGTCGACATCGCCAGGGAACTGGCCGGCGGCACGTTCAGCGGACGCCGGGTCGCGGTCCTCGGCGCGACGTTCAAGCCGGACAGCGACGACGTACGCGACTCACCCGCGCTCGCGGTCGCGGCCGCGGTCCACGACCAGGGTGCTGAGGTGCACGTCCACGATCCGCAGGGGGCCGGCAACGCCAGGGCGGTCCTGCCCGCCCTGCGGTACGCCACCGACGTGACCGCGGCGTGCCGTGGCGCCGATCTCGTGCTGCACCTGACCGAGTGGCGTGACTACCGCGACCTCGATCCCGTCGCGCTGGCGGCGGTGGTACGCCGGCCGAAACTCCTGGACGCGCGGAACGCCCTGGAAGCCTCCCGGTGGCGCGCCGCCGGCTGGACCGTGCACGCGCTGGGCAGGCCGGCGCCGGCCACGGCCCCCGGCCCGCAGCCCGCACGTGTGACCATCCCTCACTCCTCCGGCTCGGGCAGTGCCGCTCCGGCCGGCACCGACTCGCTGAGCCTTTCGCCGAAGTAGTCCACGGGGCCCGGGTCGACGCCCAGCGCCCTCAGGTCCACCGCACCCGTCACCCCGGCGGCGCACTCCGGCACCATCTTGGCGGTCCCGGCCACACTCGTGATCGGGGCCGCCAGACCCGGGAGACAGGGGTCCTCGGTGGTCCCTGTCGCGGTGGAGCCCAGGACCTCCTGGCCCGTGCCCATACGCCATCCGCTCAGCGCGCCGTACGATCCGGCCCCCCACTTCACCGCCCACTCCCCGGTGCTGAAGTAGCTGTTGCCCTGGAGCCGCACCTTCGCGGGTGTGTACGGCATCGAGGAATCGACCAGCGGGGCCCCGTCCGTGACGAAGACGTTGTTGCGCACCGTGGCGCCCCTGAGCCCTTCCTGCAGACGAAGGGCGGGGGCCCGGACGGCTCCGTTGGCCGCCTGCACCACGGTGTTGTGGTAGATGTCCACATTCTTGATCTTTTCCCCGTAGGCGACGATTCCGCCGTACAGGGAGAATTTCCTGGAGTCGTTCCCGCTGAGATTGAAGCGGACGGTGTTGTCCCGCTGAGCGTCGTTGCCGGCGGCGGAATAGACCAGGTAGCCGGGGCCGTCGTTGCGGTAGGAAAGGTTGTACTGAAGGACCGACGAGGACACGTTGTTGTCCAGGCCGAACCCGCCGCCGTCCGAACGCGAGCCGGTGCGGTTGGCGTACGAGACGCTGTGCTCGATGACCATGCGGGTCGAGTCGTAGGTCCAGATGCCCTCCGGCCCTTCCAGCGCCCTGGTGGACGACTTGGACCCGTTGTCGTGCGCGACCGCCCGCTGCACCCTGCCGCCGCGGACACTGCCGAGGATGATGCCGCTGCCGGTGTTGCGGCCGTGGGCGGCCGGGTCGCCGTCGTTGCCGTACGCCTTGACGCGGGACACCGTCACCCGCTCGTGCGCGTACCGCGGATCTCCGGCGTCGAAGTCGGGCCCGTAGGCGGACAGGCCGGCGTCCTTGTTGTGCCGCACCGTGGAGTTGCTGATCCGGACGTTCCGGAAGCCCGACGCACCCTTTCCGGCGCCGATGCCGATCCCGGTCCTGAAGCGGGAGACATCGACGCCGGACACGGTGATGTGATCCAGCTTTCCGCCGTCCGGTGCGTCGGCGAAGAAATTGATTCCGGCCCGCTTCCCGAACGATGCCCCGTTCCCCACGAGTTTGAGATCGCGGATCTCGATGCCGGCCGTGTTGTGGACGGAGATCCCCGTTTCACCGGAGGCCACGATCGTCGCGCGCCCCTTGCCGTACGACTCGATTCTCACGGGCGCTTCCGCACTGCCCGCGTCCCGCTCGCCGAGGGTCAACTCGCCGCGGAACCGCGCACCGGCCCTGAGCAGCAGCCGGTCCCCGGGCTTGAACGTCGCGTCGTCGGCATGCCCCAGGGTCCGCCAGGCCCGCGAAGGGGAGAGTCCGTCGTGGCCGTCGTCGCCGTCCGGGCTGACGTAGTAGGTATACCCGCCACCGGAGTTCTTGCCGGGCGGGACGTAGGGCTTCGGCAGCGCCTCACAACCGAACAGGAGGAGGCAGACGAGCCCGGCGGACCCACCCGTCAGGATCCGGCGGCGTGACGAATCGGCGGGAAGAACGCGGTCCGTACCGTCCGGTGAATCGCCGGTCCCCCTCGTTCCTGTCCGCATCGGCGCATTCACTCCCTGGTTGCCTCACTGGTTCCCATGGCGGCGGCAGAATCGGCGCCCGAGGAAACGACAGTTCTCCGACGGGGAGATCAGCCTGCCAGAGGCCGCTCCTCCCCCTTGTGAGCGACATGACGCATAGGAATGAAGCTGGACAGGCTGATCCGGACGTCAAGCGCCCGCGCCGGAAGCCCTATTCCCCGGCCGCCTGCATCTCCCATACCAGTGCCGCCGCCGGGCCCTCCGCCGTCAGGTCCAGGCCCTCGCAGCCCGCGATACGGGCCGCGTCCCCCGGCCCCGCCGCCGGGGACTCGCCGCCGACGCGGACCGCGCCGCGGACCACGTGCACGTACACCCACGGCGCGTCCGGCAGCGCCGTCCGCTCGCCCGCGCGCAGCCGGCGCACGTACAGGACCGCCGCCGCCCGCTCGACCGCCAGCGGCGTGCCGTCGGCGATGCCGCGGACCACCTCGTACGAGGGCTCGCCGCCCGGGGCCGCCGGCATCAGCCACATCTGCAGGAACGCCAGCGGCGCCGGGCCCGCGTTGCGCTCCACGTGCCGGATGCCCGTGCCCGCGGACAGCCGCGCGACGTCCCCCGGGCGGACGGTCTCGGTGCGGCCCGCGGAGTCCTCGTGGGTCAGCTCGCCGTCGAGGACCCAGGTGACGATCTCCATGTCGCGGTGCGGGTGTTCGGCGAAGCCCGCGCCGGGCCGCAGCCGCTCCTCGTTGCAGGCGACGAGCGCGCCGAAGCGCACGTTGTCCGGGTCGTAGTGGCCGCCGAAGGAGAACGCGTGCAGCGTCTCGATTCCGGCGCCCGCGTCCCCGCCGCGGTAGCGCCCCCGCCCCCGCCGTAGCTGAATCACCCCGCCACCGTACGCCGCCGGAAGCCGCCCGAAACCCCCCGAAGCGGCCGGAGTCACCGCGGGAAGACGCCGCTTTCGTCCGACGCGACCCGGATAGGGCAGGCTAGACCCGTGCCTGAACCGACCGAGACACCCGAGCCGCCCGACCGTGACGCCGCTCGGTTGCAGCATCCGCACACCGCGACCCTGCGCCGGCTGGAGAAGTCGTCCGGGGAACTCGCCGCCGCCGCCATCGCCCGGATGGATGAGCAGTTGCCCTGGTACCGGGCCATGCCCCCGGAGCACCGCTCGTGGATCGGGCTGGTCGCGCAGGCGGGCATCGCGGCGTTCACGGAGTGGTTCCGGCACCCCGAGACGCCGCAGGCCATCTCCACCGACGTGTTCGGCACGGCGCCGCGGGAGCTGACCCGGGCGATCACGCTGCGGCAGACGGTGGAGATGGTGCGTACGACGATCGAGGTGATGGAGTCCGCGATCGACGACGTCGCCGCGCCCGGCGACGAGTCCGCGCTGCGCGAGGCGCTGCTCGTCTACGCCCGCGAGATCGCCTTCGCCACCGCCCAGGTCTACGCGCAGGCCGCGGAGGCCCGCGGTGCGTGGGACGCCCGGCTGGAGTCGCTGGTGGTCAACGCGGTGCTGTCCGGCGAGGCCGACGAGGGCGCCGTCTCCCGCGCGGCGGCCCTGGGCTGGAGTTCGCCGGAGCACGTGTGCGTGGTGCTGGGCACCGCGCCCGACGGCGACAGCGAGCTGACCGTGGAGGCGATCAGGCGGGCCGCGCGGCACGCGAAGCTCCAGGTGCTGACGGGGGTGCTGGGCACCCGGCTCGTGGTCATCGCGGGCGGCAGCGCGGAGCCGCTCAAGGCGGCGAAGGCGCTGATCGGCCCGTTCGCGCAGGGTCCCGTGGTGGCCGGCCCGGTCGTCGGCGACCTGCTGGCCGCGACGCGCTCCGCGCAGGCCGCGGCCGCGGGGCTCAAGGCGTGCTCGGCCTGGGAGGACGCCCCGCGGCCCGTGCTGGCGGACGACTTGCTGCCGGAGCGGGCGATCGCAGGCGATCCGGCGGCGCGTGAGCAACTGGTGGAGGAGATCTACAGTCCCCTCGCGGAGGCCGGCTCCGCGCTGCTGGAGACGCTGAGCGTCTACCTGGAGCAGGCGTCGAGCCTCGAAGGCGCCGCGCGGATGTTGTTCGTTCACCCCAACACCGTTCGCTACCGGCTGCGACGTGTGACCGATGTCACGGGTTGGTCCCCGTCCGATGTCCGTTCGGCGTTTACTCTGCGTATCGCACTGATCCTCGGCCGGCTGACGGAGACGGAACCCCAGCCGTAGTCATTTGTTCGGACTCAACAAATCCCTCCGGTGTTCTTCGTCCCCGTCCCCACGGGCGGCAGACACCCCCGACAAGAGAAGGTTGAAGGGTGCTCGTACTCGTAGCTCCCGGCCAGGGCGCCCAGACGCCCGGCTTCCTCACCCCCTGGCTCGACCTCCCCGGCGTCGCCGAGCGGCTGTCGGCCTGGTCGGACGTCGCCGGGCTCGACCTGGTCCGTGCCGGCACCGAGGCGGACGAGGACGAGATCCGCGACACCGCGGTGGCGCAGCCGCTGCTGGTCGCCGCCGGCCTGGTCAGCGCGTACGCGCTCTTCGAGGGCCCCGGGCCGCTGCGCGCGCAGGTCGGCATGGTCGCGGGCCACAGCGTCGGCGAGCTGACCGCCGCCGCGCTCGCCGGGGTGATCACCGACGAGGAGGCCATCGCGCTGGTACGGGCCAGGGGCCTGGCCATGGCCGAGGCCGCCGCCGTCACGGAGACCGGCATGTCCGCGGTGCTCGGCGGCGAGCAGGACACCGTGCTCGCGCACCTGGACCGCCTGGGCCTCACCCCCGCCAACGTCAACGGCGCCGGGCAGATCGTCGCCGCCGGCACCGCCGCGCAGCTCGCGGAGCTGGCCGAGGACAAGCCGGAGGGGGCGCGCCGCGTCGTGCCGCTGAAGGTCGCCGGCGCCTTCCACACCGAGCACATGAAGTCCGCCGTGGCCGCGCTGGCGGCGAAGACCGGGCGGCTCACCCCCGCGGACCCGCGGATTCCGTACGTCTCCAACGGCGACGGCCGGGTCGTGGCGTCGGGCGCGGAGGTCGTCGAGCGGCTGGTCGTGCAGGTCGCCAGCCCGGTGCGCTGGGACGCCTGCATGGAGACCTTCGCGGCGCACGGCGCGACCGCACTGGTGGAAGCCGCCCCGGGCGGCACGCTCACGGGACTCGCCAAGCGTGCGCTGAAGGGCGTGACGGCGGTGCCGCTGAAGACTCCCGAGGACATCGAGAAGGCCCGCGCCGCCGTCGCCGAGACGGCCGCAGCCGCGGAGGAGAGCGCATGACCGCGAAGATCCGCCCCACCAAGGGTGCTCCGTACGCCCGCATCATGGGCGTCGGCGGCTACCGGCCGACCCGCGTCGTGCCCAACGAGGAGATCCTGCAGTACATCGACTCCTCCGACGAGTGGATCCGCAGCCGCTCCGGCATCTCCACCCGGCACTGGGCAGGGCCCGACGAGACCGTCGCGCAGATGTCCGTCGAAGCCGCGGGCAAGGCGCTCGCGGCGGCGGGCGTGACGGCGGAGCAGATCGACGCCGTGATCATCTCGACCGTCTCGCACTTCATGCAGACGCCGTCGGTGGCCACCGAGATCGCGCATCTGCTGGGCGCGGGCAAGCCGGCCGCGTTCGACATCTCCGCCGCCTGCGCCGGCTTCGGGTACGGGCTGACGCTGGCCAAGGGCCTGATCGTGGAGGGCAGTGCGGAGCACGTGCTGGTCGTCGGCGTCGAGCGGCTCTCGGACCTCACCGACAAGTCCGACCGGACCACCGCCTTCCTCTTCGGCGACGGCGCCGGCGCGGTCGTCGTCGGCCCCGCGGACGAGCCGGGCATCGGCCCCTCGGTGTGGGGCTCGGAGGGCGACAAGCACGAGACCATCAAGCAGACCGTGCCGTGGGACCGCTTCCGCGTCGGCGACCTGGGGCAACTGCCCGTGGACGAGAACGGCGACGTGAAGTTCCCGGCGCTCACCCAGGAGGGCCAGACGGTCTTCCGCTGGGCGGTCTACGAGATGGCCAAGGTCGCCCAGGAGGCCCTGGACGCCGCCGGCGTCTCGCCGGACGACCTGGACGTCTTCATCCCGCACCAGGCCAACATGCGGATCATCGACTCGATGGTGAAGACCCTCAAGCTGCCGGAGCATGTCGCGGTCGCCCGCGACATCGAGACCACCGGCAACACCTCGGCCGCCTCCATCCCGCTGGCCATGGAGCGGATGCTGGCGACCGGGCAGGCGAAGAGCGGGGACACCGCCCTCGTCATCGGGTTCGGGGCCGGACTGGTCTACGCCGCCACGGTCGTGACCCTCCCCTGACCCGCGGCCGGGCCCGCCCCGGCCGCCGCGCAGCTCACTCCCATGAGAACCCTCAAGGTACGGAAAGAAGGAGTCCCCAAGATGGCCGCCACTCAGGAAGAGATCGTCGCCGGTCTCGCGGAGATCGTGAACGAGATCGCCGGCATCCCGGTCGAGGACGTCCAGTTGGACAAGTCGTTCACCGACGACCTGGACGTCGACTCGCTGTCCATGGTCGAGGTCGTCGTCGCCGCCGAGGAGCGCTTCGACGTCAAGATCCCGGACGACGACGTCAAGGCGCTGCGGACCGTCGGCGACGCCACGGACTACATCCTCAAGCACCAGAGCTGACCGACCGGCTCTCCCGCTGTCGCCACCCCCCTCCCCCGCGCCCCCGGGCGCGGGCGGCGGCCCGCGGTGGCGCCGTAGAAACACCTCAACCTTCGGAGTGAGCATCGACGTGAACGCGACCGATCGCACCGTGGTCGTCACCGGAATCGGCGCCACCACACCGCTGGGTGGCGACAGCGCATCCACCTGGGACGGCCTGGTGGCCGGCCGTTCCGGCATCGCCGACCTGGACCACGCCTGGGCCGCGGACCTGCCCGTGCACTTCGCGGGCGAGGTCGCGGTGGAGCCCACCGAGACCATCCCGCGGCCGCAGGCCCGCAAGCTGGACCGGGCGGCGCAGTTCGCGCTCGTCGCCACCCGGGAGGCGTGGGCCGACGCCGGGTTCACCGCCAAGGCGGGCGAGGACGCGGCGGTCGACCCCGACCGGCTGGGCGCGGTCGTCGCCTCCGGCATCGGCGGCGTGACGACGCTGCTGGAGCAGTACGACAACCTCCGGGACAAGGGCGCCCGGCGGGTCTCCCCGCACACCGTGCCGATGCTCATGCCCAACAGCCCGGCGGCCAACGTCGGCCTGCAGATCAACGCCAGGGCCGGCGTGCACACGCCGGTCAGCGCCTGCGCCTCCGGCGGCGAGGCGATCGGGTACGCGGTGGAGATGATCCGCACCGGCCGCGCCGACGTCGTCGTGGCCGGCGGCACGGAGGCGGCGATCCATCCGCTGCCCATCGCGGCGTTCGCCAACATGATGGCGATGTCGAAGAACAACGACGACCCGCAGGGCGCCTCCCGCCCGTACGACAAGGCGCGCGACGGCTTCGTCCTCGGCGAGGGCGCGGGCGTGCTGGTGCTGGAGTCCGCGGAGCACGCGAAGCGGCGCGGGGCGAAGGTCTACTGCGAGGCGGTCGGCCAGGGGCTGTCCGCGGACTCGCACCACATCGCGCAGCCGGAGCCGAGCGGCCGCGGCATCGCGGCGGCGCTGGAGAACCTCTTCGCGCACAACGACGTGACGCCCGCCGAGGTCGTGCACGTCAACGCGCACGCGACGTCGACGCCGCAGGGCGACGTGGCGGAGATCAAGGCGATGGAGAAGGTCTTCGGCGACGAGCTGGGGCACGTCCTGGTCTCGGGTACGAAGTCGATGACCGGCCATCTGCTGGGCGGCGCCGGCGGCATCGAGTCGGTGGCGGCCGTGCTGACGGTCAAGCACCGCGTCGCACCGCCGACGATCAACGTCGACGACCTGGACGACGAGGTCGACCCGGCGCTGATCGCGGTCAAGGCGACGCCGCTGCCGGCCGAGGGCTCGATCGTGGCGCTGAACAACTCGTTCGGCTTCGGCGGCCACAACGTGGTGCTGGCGTTCCGCTCGGTCTGACGCGGCGGCCCCCGCCCGCACCCACTGTCTCCACCGTGACCCGGCGGGCCCGACGGCCCGCCGGGTCACACCACTTGGTGCAGCCAGCGGACGGGGGCGCCCTCGCCCGCGTGGCGGAAGGGTTCCAGCTCGTCGTCCCACGGCTTGCCCAGCAGCTTGGCGATCTCCGCCTCCAACTGCGTCTCACCGCGCTGCGCGCGGGCCAGCGCCGCGCGCAGCCGGTCCTCGGGGATCAGGATGTCGCCGTGCACGCCGGTGACGGCGTGGAAGATGCCGAGGTCGGGGGTGGAGCTGTAGCGCTCGCCTTCCGCGGTCGCGTACGGCTCGGCGGTGACCTCGAAGCGCAGCAGGTGCCAGCCGCGCAGCGCGGAGGCCAGCCGGGAGGCGGTGTCGGGCTCGCCCTGCCAGGAGAACTCCGCGCGCCAGGTGCCGGGCGAGACGGGCTGGGGGATCCAGTCGAGACTGATCCGGCCGCCGAGGACGCCGGCGACCGCCCACTCGATGTGCGGGCAGAGCGCCCGCGGGGCAGAGTGGACGAACAGAACTCCACGTGTCGTCACCGGGGGCCTCCATCCGCGGGCTCGAAGTTGCCTAGAGTAAACACCACGGGTCGCCTTTCCGGGTAAACAGGACACTCCGTTACCGGGTGCTATCCCGCCGCGATACGGCCCGTTGAGCATCAGCCAAGCTACCGTGCCGTCGCAGCCCGCGCGTGCCGTACGGTCGGTCCTGAGCATGCTGACCTACGTTCGGAGGAGGACCTCGGGGGCGGGAGGGAGCGCAGGGATGCGCAAAGGGGCGGCACTCGTCTTCACGGGGGCGGTCGCGATGTCACTGGTCCTCGCCGGCTGCACCGGCGAGGGCGCGACACAGGGGAAGGACAAGGGATCTGCCGCGCCGTCAGGCGGCGCGGAGGACGCCGGCGCGCCGTCGCGGAAGGCCCGGGCGGCGCCCCGGCCACCGAAGTCGGTGGCCGCCCTCGGCGACTCCATCACCCGCGGGTTCCACGCCTGCGAGCCGCTGACCGACTGCCCGGAGAAGTCCTGGTCGACGGGCGACTCGCAGGACGTGGACAGCCTGGCGCAGCGGTTGCTGGACAAGCCGTCGGGGCACACCTGGAATTTCGCCCGTTCGGGCGCGCAAGTGGCGGATCTGCCGGTCCAGACGGGCGAGGCCATCGCCCGCCGGCCCGATCTCGTGACGATCCTCATGGGTGCCAACGACGCCTGTACGGAGAGCGCGGAGGAGATGACTCCGGTGGCGGACTACCGCACGGCGGTGGCGGACTCGCTGGACCGGCTGGAGTCCGACCTGCCGCGGACGCAGGTGTACGTGTCCAGCGTGCCGAGCCTCATGCGGCTGTGGGAGGTGGGCCGGGGCAGCGTGGTGACCCGGCAGATCTGGTCGCTGGGCATCTGCCAGTCGATGCTCGCGGACCCCTCCGACCTCGGCGTGGCGGCCAGCGGCCGGCGCGAGGAGGTGCAGGACCGGGTGGTGGAGTACAACGCGGTGCTGGCGGAGGAGTGCGGGAAGCATCCGCTGTGCGTGTACGACGACGGGGCGGCGTTCCGGTACGCCTTCACCGGCGACCACCTGAGCCGCTGGGACTCCTTCCACCCGGACGAGGACGGCCAGAACGTCCTGGCGGAGATCGCGTACAAGAAGCTCCGGGAGGCGCGGGAGGGATAGCCGGGGCGGACGGCGGGCCGCGGGCCGGCGGGGAGCGGGCCGCGGTCGGCAGCCGGTGGGCGGCGGCCTGCGGTGAAGCCCGGCGGGCCGCATAGGGTTTTGTCATGGCCAAGACTCCCCTGCCCCCGCCCGACGCCGTGCCGGCGCCCTCCGTGACCGCCGAGCCGTTCGGGAAGCTCGCCGACGGCACGCCCGTCGAGCGGTGGACGCTGGTCGCGGGCGGCACCCGGGTGCGGGTGCTGTCGTACGGCGGGATCGTGCAGTCCGTCGAGGTGCCGGACCGGGCGGGGCGGTACGCGAACGTGGCGCTGGGGCTGGCGACCGTGGACGAGTACGTGGCGCACCCTGACCCGTACTTCGGTGCGCTCATCGGGCGGTACGCGAACCGCATAGCCGGCGCCTCCTTCACCCTCGGCGACCGGACCTACCCGCTGCCCGCCAACGACGGCCCCAACTGCCTGCACGGCGGCGCCCGCGGCTTCGACAAGCGGGTGTGGGCAGCCGCCGCGGCGCCGGCCGCGCCCGGGGCCGCCGCGCTGCTGCTGTCGCGGACGAGCCCGGACGGCGAGGAGGGCTTCCCCGGCACGCTCGACGTGCGGGCCACGTACACCGTGACCGCCCAGGGCGCGCTGCGCTTCGACTACGAGGCGGCCACCGACGCGCCGACCGTCGTGAGCCTGACGAACCACTCGTACGTCAACCTCGACGGCGAGGGCAGCGGCAGCGTCGAGGACCACCGGCTGCGCATCGCCGCGAGCCGGTTCACCGTCAACTCCCCCACCGCGGCGCCGACCGGCGAGATCGCGGACGTGGCGGGCACGCCGTTCGACTTCCGCTCCGCGCGCCCGGTGGGCGCGGAACTGCGCTCCGGGCACCCCCAGTTGCTGATCGGCCTCGGGTACGACCAGAACTTCGTGCTCGACAAGGGCGTCACCGCCGCGCCCGAGCCGGTCGCCGAGGTCTCCTCGCCCGCCTCGGGGCGGGCGCTGCGGGTGCTGACCACCGAGCCAGGACTGCAGCTCTACACCGCGAACTTCGTCTTCCCGTCGTTCACCGGGCCGTCCGGGCGGGCCTACCGTCCCGGCGACGGACTCGCCCTGGAGAGCCAGCACTTCGCCGACTCCCCGCACCACCCGCACTTCCCCTCCACCGTGTTGCGGCCCGGTGAGCATTACCGTTCGGCCACGGTCTACGAGTTCACCGTGCGCTGACCGTTGACACCTGCCGCCCGCCTCCTTACCGTCACACGCCTGTATTTCGAACGCCTGACGAAATCTCGAACGAGGACGGGGAGGGCTTCGATGGGCGTGACGCACCGTGCGGTCGTGCTGCGCGAACCCGGACGGGCGCAGGTCGGCAGCGTGGACTCGCCGCCGCCCGGGCCCGGCGAGGTGCGGGTGCGGGTGTACGCGGCCGGGGTGTGCGGCAGCGACCGCGAGCTGTACGACGGCACCCGGCCGGCCGGCTATGTCACGTACCCGCTGACGCCCGGCCACGAGTGGTCGGGCACGGTCGCGGCCGTCGGGCCCGGCGTCGACGCGGCGCTGGCCGGGCGGCGGGTGGTCGCGGAGGGGTTCCGCTGCTGCCGGGTGTGCGCACGCTGCCGGGCCGGCGAGACGAACCTGTGCGCCGGTCCTTACGACGAGACGGGGTTCACCCGCGCCGGGGCGTTCGCGGAGGCGGTCACGGTGCCGGTGCGGCTGCTGCACGTCCTGGACGACGCCGCCGACCTGCGCGCCGCCGCGCTGCTGGAGCCGGCGGCCGTCGCCGCGGCGGCCGTGCTGCGCGGGGCGCCGCTGCCGGGTGAGCGGGTGGCCGTCGTGGGGGGCGGGACGCTGGGGCTGCTGGCGGTGCAGTTGCTCGCGGGGTACTCGCCGGCGGAGCTGCTGGTGGTGGAGCCGCGGGGGGAACGGGCCGAGGCGGCACGGGGGTTGGGTGCGCGGGCGGTGGCGCCCGGCGCTGCCGGGGGCCTGGCGGGGGCGTACGACATGGTCGTGGAGACGGCGGGGGCGGAGCGCTCGGCGGTGGCGGCGGTGGAGTTGGTACGGCGCGGGGGGCGGGTCGTCGTCGCGGGCATCCCGCCGGGCGGGGCGGCGGGGGTCGACCCGGTGACGCTGGCGATGCGGCAGATCGCCGTGTACGGGGTCTTCGGCGCCTCGTCGGCGGCGTGGTCGTACGCGGTGCGGGCGTTCGGCGCGGGGCAGTTGGACCCGGCGGCGCTGATCACGCACGAACTGCCGCTGGACGCGTACGAGAAGGCCGTCGGCCTGGTCGGCGGCGGGGATCCGGCGGTGGGAAAGGTGCTGCTGCGGCCGTAGGCGCGCGACGTGGCCGCCGTGGCCTGCCCATCGGTACGAGACCGAACGACGTCCGATATGACGAACGAAGGAGTACCGTGCCTCACGCTCCCGGTGAACCGGCCCTCGGCCGCCTCGGCTTCGCGGCCCCGCCGCCCGATCCCGCCGACACCTCGCCGCACGCCTTCCCCGACGGCGGCCGCTGGCGCACCGAGATCCCGTCCGTCGAGGGCCCGGAGGCGCTGGCCGCGGTGCTGGAGGAGAGCACCCGCCTCGAGGTGCCCGTGCACCGGATCAGCCAGGGCAGCGGCGTGTGGATGCTCACCGACGCCGAGATCGCCGACATGGTCGCGGCCTGCGCGGCGCGGGACATCGAGCTGTCGCTGTTCACGGGCCCGCGCGGCACCTGGGACACCGGCGCCGCCACCCGCAGCCCTTCCGGCGGCGCGGGGCTGCGGGCCCGCGGGCACGACCAGCTCGCCGGCTGCGTGGAGGACGCGCTGCGCGCCGCCCGGCTGGGGGTGAGGTGCCTGCTCGTCGCGGACGAGGGGGTGCTGTGGCTGCTGCACGGGCTGCGCGAGATCGGCGAGTTGCCCGCGCACACCACGTTCAAGGTCTCCGCGCTGGTCGGCCCGGTGAACCCGGCCGCGTACGCGGTGTGGGAACGGCTCGGCGCCGACTCGCTCAACATCCCCTCCGACCTCTCGCTCCAGCAGCTCACCGAGATCCGCCGGGTCAGCGCCGCCCCGATGGACCTGTACGTGGAGGCGCCCGACGACCTCGGCGGCTTCGTGCGGATGTACGACACCGCCGAGCTGATCCGCCGCGGGGCGCCGTTGTACCTGAAGTTCGGCCTGTCCAAGGCCCCCGGGATCTACCCGTACGGCGCCCACATGCGCGAGACGGTGCTCGCCGCCGCGCGCGAACGGGTGCGCCGGGGACGGCTGGTCCTGGACCTCCTCGACCGGCTCGGCGCGGGCGGTGCGATGTCGCCGCCGGGGTCCCGGCTGCCGGGTGTGCTGCGCCGGTTCCCGGGGGCCGGGTCCGGCGCAGGGCCCGTACCCGGGTCCGGGTCCACTCCCGCATCCGCCGGCCCTCCCGGGTCCGGCCCTCCCGGGTCCGCCGGCTCTCCCGGGTCCGGCCCCGCTCCCGAGTCCTCCGCCTCCGCCTCCGCATCCTCCTCCTCCGTATCCGAAGGGATCTGACCGCCATGCGCACCCCCCGCACCCCCCGAGCCGCCCGACTGCGCACCGCCGCCGCCGTGTCCGCGCTCGCCCTCGCCCTCGCCGCCTGCGGCCAGGACAGCGAGGGCGGCAGTGAGGAGAAGAAGGGCGACGCCGGAGGCGGCACGATCGGCATCGCGATGCCCACCAAGTCGTCGGAGCGCTGGATAGCCGACGGCGAGAACATGGTGAAGCAGTTCGAGGCCGCCGGCTACGAGACCGACCTGCAGTACGGCGAGGACAAGGTCGAGAACCAGGTCTCGCAGATCGACAACATGATCACCAAGGGCGTGGACGCGCTCGTCGTCGCGGCGATCGACAACACCTCGCTGACGGAGGTGCTGGCCGACGCGAAGGACGCGGACATCCCCGTCATCGCGTACGACCGGCTGATCCTGGAGACGGAGAACGTCGACTACTACGCCTCGTTCGACAACGAGCGGGTCGGCAGGCTCCAGGGCCAGTACATCGTGGACGCGCTGAAGCTCGACGACGACAAGGACGCCGAGTTCACCATCGAGCTGTTCGCGGGCTCCCCCGACGACAACAACACCCGCTACTTCTTCGACGGCGCCATGGCCGTGCTCCAGCCGTACCTGGACTCCGGGCAGCTCACCGTCCGCTCCGGCCAGACCGGGCTCAACCAGGTCACCACGCTGCGCTGGGACGGCGGCACCGCGCAGAAGCGCATGGACGACCTGCTCAGCGGCAACTACGGCAACGAGGACGTCGACGCCGTGCTGTCCCCGTACGACGGCATCTCCATCGGCGTGCTCTCCTCGCTCAAGGGCGCGGGCTACGGCAGCGGCGGGAAGGAACTGCCCGTGGTGACCGGCCAGGACGCCGAGCTGGCGTCGGTGAAGTCCATCATCGCCGGGGAGCAGACCCAGACCGTCTACAAGGACACCCGCAAGCTCGCCAAGCAGGCCGTGCAGATGACCGACGCCGTGCTGACCGGCGGCAAGCCTGAGGTCAACGACACCGACACGTACGACAACGGCGTCAAGGTCGTCCCCGCGTTCCTGCTGGATCCCGTCAGCATCGACAAGACCAACACCGACCTGCTGGTCGAGGAGGGCTACTACGAGGCCGGGGACCTCACGTGACCGCTGCGGTCCTCGACATGCGCGCCATCACCAAGACCTTCCCCGGCGTCACGGCCCTCGACGACGTGCACCTCACGGTCGCGCCCGGCGAGATCCACGCCGTCTGCGGCGAGAACGGCGCCGGCAAGTCGACGCTGATGAAGGTCCTCAGCGGCGTCCACCCGTACGGCAGCTACACGGGCGAGATCCTCTTCGAGGGCCGGCCGTGCGCGTTCCGCGACATCAGGGCCAGCGAGGAGCGCGGCATCGTCATCATCCACCAGGAGCTGGCGCTGGTGCCGTACCTGTCGATCGCCGAGAACATCTTCCTCGGCAACGAGCAGGCGAGCCGGCGGCTGCGGGTCATCTCCTGGAACGAGACGCTGCGCGCCGCGGCCCGCCTGCTCGCGCGCGTCGGGCTGGGCGCCGAGAAGCCGCAGACGCGGGTCGCGGACATCGGCGTGGGCAAGCAGCAGTTGGTGGAGATCGCCAAGGCGCTGGCGAAGGAGGTGAAGCTCCTCATCCTCGACGAGCCCACCGCGGCACTCAACGACGAGGACAGCCGCAAACTGCTGGACCTCATCCGGGAGTTCCGGGACCAGGGCATCGCGTGCATCCTCATCTCGCACAAGCTGAACGAGATCCGGCAGGTGGCGGACCGGGTGACGATCCTGCGCGACGGCCGGACGATCGAGACGCTGGCGGTACGGGGCGGTGCCGAGAACGGGGACGAGGACGGGGACGGGGCCAGGGACAGGGCCGGGGCCGGGGCCGGGGACGGCGGCCTCTCCGAGGACCGCATCATCCGTGCCATGGTCGGCCGCGACCTCGACCACCGCTTCCCCACCCGCTCCCGCTACCGCGGCCCCGGCGCCGGCACGGTCGCCCTCGCCGTCGAGGGCTGGACCGTACGCCACCCGATCGACCACGAGCGCAAGGTCGTCGACGACGTCTCCATCGAGGTCCGCCGCGGCGAGATCGTCGGCATCGCGGGCCTCATGGGCGCGGGCCGCACTGAGCTGGCGATGAGCGTCTTCGGCCGCTCCTACGGCCGGTACGAGGCGGGCGTCCTCCGCGTCGACGGCCGGGAGGCCGACGTGCGGACCGTCCCGGACGCGGTGCGGCACGGCATCGCGTACGTCACCGAGGACCGCAAGACGTACGGCCTGAACCTCATCGACAACGTCATGCGCAACATCACCCTCCCCTCCCTCCACAAGCTCAGCCGCCGCGGCGCCGTCGACGAACACGAGGAACGCCGGGTCGCCGAGGGCTACCGCACGTCGCTGAACATCAAGACCCCGACGGTCTTCGAGACCGCGGGCCGTCTCAGCGGCGGCAACCAGCAGAAGGTCGTCCTCGGCAAGTGGATCCACGCCGACCCCGAGGTGCTGCTCCTGGACGAGCCCACCCGCGGCATCGACGTCGGCGCCAAGTACGAGGTCTACACGGTCATCGGCCAACTGGCCGCGCGCGGCAAGGCGGTGGTCTTCATCTCCTCCGAACTGCCCGAGCTGCTGGGGATGTGCGACCGGATCTACACCATGGCCGCCGGGCGCCTCACCGGCGAGGTGCCGCGGGCCGAGGCCACCCAGGAAGTGCTGATGCGCCACATGACCACGCACGTGAAAGGCGAGGGATGAGCCCGTCGACGAAGGACAGGCGGATGCCGCCGGCCACTCCGCTGGCCACGGCGCTGCTGACCGCGATACGCACCAACATGCGGCAGTACGGCATGCTCGTCGCGCTCGGCCTGATCGTGGTGCTGTTCCAGGTATGGAGCGACGGCACCCTGCTGCTGCCGCGCAACGTCTCCAACATCGTCCAGCAGAACAGCTACATCCTGATCCTGGCCATGGGCATGATGATCGTCATCATCGCGGGCCACATCGACCTGTCGGTCGGCTCCCTGGTCGCGTTCGTCAGCGCCATGGCGGCCGTGATGATGGTCAACCACGACTTCCCGTGGCCGCTGGCCCTGGTGTGCTCGCTGCTGATCGGCGCGGCGGCGGGGGCGTGGCAGGGCTTCTGGATCGCGTACGTCGGCATCCCGTCGTTCATCGTGACACTGGCGGGCATGCTGGTCTTCCGCGGCCTCACCCAGATCGTGCTCGAAGGCCAGTCGCTGTCCCCCTTCCCCAGGGGCTTCCAGAACATCGCCCAGGGCTTCCTCCCCGAGACCGGCCCGGACACCAACTACCACAACCTGACCCTGCTGCTGGGGCTGTGCGTCGGCCTGTTCCTGCTCTGGCAGGAGTGGCGCGACCGCCGCCGCCAGTTGTCGTACGAACTGGACGTGCTGCCGTACCCCCTGTGGCTCGGCAAGTGCGCGTTCATCGTCGCCGCGGTCGTCGCCGCCACCCTGATCCTGGCCAGCTACCGCGGCGTCCCGGTGGTCCTGCTGATCATGGCGGGCCTGCTGGTCTCGCTGGGCTACGTGATGCGCAACGTCGTCGTGGGCCGCCACGTCTACGCCCTGGGCGGCAACCGGGCGGCGGCGACGCTGTCGGGCGTCAAGGACAAGCGCGTCACCTTCCTGGTCTTCGTCAACATGGGCGTCCTCGCCGCCCTCGCCGGCTGCGTCTACGCGGCCCGCCTGAACGCGGGCGTCCCGAAGGCCGGCGAGATGTTCGAACTGGAGGCGATCGCGGCGGCCTTCATCGGCGGCGCGTCGATGAGCGGCGGCATCGGCACGGTGTTCGGCGCGGTCATCGGCGGCCTGGTGCTGGGCGTGCTGAACAACGGCATGTCGCTGGTCGGCCTGGGCACGGACTACCAGCAGGTCATCAAGGGCCTGGTGCTGCTGGCGGCAGTGGGCTTCGACATCTGGAACAAGCGGCGGGCGGGGTCGTAGGGACGGGACCGGCCGGGCAGGGAGCCGCGGGGAGGGGACAGGAAGAGAAAGGGCGGGGAAGGGGAAGGGCCCCGGGGGCGGTCAGTCGGCCGTGAGGATCATGTTGCGGTCGACGCCGATCTGGTTCCGGTAGACCTCCGCCGCGAGCATTCCGGGGGACGTCTCCATGTAGGTGTTCACCGGGGACCGCGCGAACAGCCCCCGGGCCTCCGCGTCGAGGTCGCCCTCCTGGAACCGCGAGTGCGCCGCCCCCTCCCCCCGTTTCGCGTTCCGCCCCAGCCATCGGTACCAGCGGGCATCGACACGGTCCGCCCGGCCGGGACTCCACGCGCAGATGTCGTTCATCCCCCACGCATAGGTCTTGTACGCGGTCGGGCGGCCGCCGTAGTACACCTGGAAGACATAGCTGTTGGAGGTGGCGCCCGAGACGTGGATCCAGGACTCGACACCCGAATCCGGGGCGATCACCCCGGACATGGCGGTGGTGTTGAGCCGCAGCCGGGACTCGTCGCTGCCTCCTTCGCCGAACGTGAACTCGGGGCGGAAGTCAGTGCTGCACGACGTCACCGAGTACGCGACCACGGTGTCCCGCGCGTCCGTCACCGCGCCGACCCAGTAGTCCCGGCCCTCGAAGACGTTGTCGGTGAACTTCGTTCCGGGTACCGGCGACCGGAAGTGCGGCGTCCCCAGCTCCTCTTCGAACGTCTCCAGGCTGTACCCGGCGCGCAGCGCCGTCAGCTTCCCGTACTCCTTCTCCCGCCAGTCGTACCTGTCGTCGTACCAGCCCTTGATGCCGGCGCCGGTGGTGAAGACGGTGGCCACGGACGACGCGACCAGTGCGGTGAAGAGCAGCAGGACGACGAGGATGTTGCGCCTGGTCCAGCTCTCGAACCGATGGCCGAGGTGGTGGCTGCCGCCGGGATCGTCGGGTGGGCTCTCCTGTCCGGCCGGCTCCGGCTCTGACGCCATGGGTGACTCACGCCTTGCGGGGATCGAAGTCGGGTCGGGCCCCCCGTACGGCGGGAGGCCCCGCGGAAGACCCTGCGCGCCTCCCCCGCCGCTCATGCCGCCCCGCGCCGCCGTTCATCCGAAAGTGTCGCCGTCGACAGGTGGGTAACAAGGCTGCCGGCGATCCGCCCGCCCCCCGACGCCCGTCGCTACGCTCGGCGTCCGACGGCGTACGGGACGGGAAGTCCGCGGCGGAACACGCAGGGGGAACACGCCATGGGGCAACGGGGATTACGCCGCGGCATCGCCGCGCTCTGCGCGGGCGCCGCGCTGCTCGGCGCGGCGGGGTGCTCCGAGCCGGACGGCTGGCAGGACGGGGAGGTCAGGGAGGAGGCCGCGGCCGGCGCGTGCGACGACGTCTCCGACGAGACCCTGGCACTGCTGCGCATCGAACCGCCGAAGACCGGCGCCTGCACGTGGGCGACGGACCCGAGCCGGCAGACCGGGCAGAGGCTGCTCGTCCGCGTGACGGCCTTCAGCCCCGACCGGGGGAACGACGTGACCGCGACGGAGGCCGCCGGGGCCGGCTTCCCTCCCGAGGCGGCGAAGAGCGTCGGCGGCACCGCGGCCGGGACGGTGAGGGACGTGCCCGGACTCGGTGCCGAGGCCGTCACCTTCAGAGTCGACACGACCTCGTACCGGCTCTTCGTGCGCCAGCGCAATGTCGTGGTGTCCGTCCTGGCCGATACCTCGGGGAAGTTCGACGACGAGTCCGCCGTCACGCCCGCCGCCGCGGAGGACGCCGTCCTGAGGGCGGCCCGCGAGGTCCTGGACGCCGCCGGCGTACCGCTCGACGGCGAACTCCCCGGGGCACCCGAGCCCGGTGCCGACGAGGTGCCGCGGGCGAAGCCGCTGTGCGGTGTGTTGCGCGACCAGGGTGCGCGGCTCGTGCCGGGGGTCGAGCCGTCGCCCGAGTCGCCGGCCGGCGATCGGATCCGCAGGTGTCACTGGAGCCCGGCCGGAGACCCGGCCCGCAGCCGGCTCTTCGTCGGGGCCGAGGCGTTCGCCCCCAGCGCGCTCACCGCCCGCGACGGCACCGCGGAGGCGCGCTACGCGTTCGAGCAGCCCACGTTCGGCGGCGAGCCGCTGGCCGGGCTGGGTGACGAGGCAGCCGTGGACGCGGAAGCCGGAAACCTCTACGTCCGCAAGGACAACCTCCTCGTCCGCGTCTGGTACGAGGCAGCCCGCCCGGAGGGCGCAAAGGTCGCCGCCCTCGAATCGGTCGCCCGCACCGTCCTCGCCCAGTACGGATGACGCCCCGGACCCCGCCCCGCAGGTGCCTGACGGCCCCCGCGGGGCGGGGTCGCGGCGGGCGGTGGACGTCAGTCGCGCAGGGTGTGGGCCTCGTACGACTCCGCCGACCACGGTGGCGCGTCCGCCGCCGGGGTCAGGGTCACCGTGATCTCGCGTTTGCCCGCCGTCGCGCTCGCCGGGATCTGGTACGTGTCGTCCAGCCAGCGGCGCTCGGCGTTGCCCAGCGGCTGGAGCCAGTCCGGCAGTTGCTTCCCGTCGACCCGCACCGCCGCGCGCTGGTACGGCGCCGCCTGGTCGCTCGTGCGGCGCAGTTCCACGCCCGCGTTGCCGCGGTCGACGCGCAGGGTGAAGCTGACCGGCGCCTTCGTGGCGCGGGTGCCGGCGGTGAGGCGCCGCGGCTGCTGCGCGTCGCCTTCGAAGACGGAGTCCAGCTCGGTGACGTCGCCCGGGGCGTCCGAGGTGTAGCCGTGGGCCTTCTCGCTGCGCGGGTCGCCCACGTCCAGGGTGTCGGTCTTCGTGCCGGTCGCCCCCTTCTCTCCGTACCAGTACGCGGTCGTCGAGTAGTCCGCCTGCTTGTCGTTGACGAAGCCGTGCTCGATGTCGAAGTCGATGGCCTGCGTGAACGGCACCGCGTCGTGGATCATCAGCCGGTACGTGCCCGTGCAGTCCCGGTCCGCCGCGCAGCCGGTGGGCGGGCCGAGGTGGGTGGGGTTGCCGTTGAAGGGCTGGGTGTAGGTGCCGCGGTTGAAGTACCAGCCGCTCTGGTAGAAGTCCTCGGTGCCGGTGCCGTGGATCTGCGGGGTGCGGGCGCCGTCGACGTGCACCCGCTCGTCGCCCTCCAGGTAGTTGCGGTTCAGCTCGCCGGTCATGGTGTGGGTGACGCCCGTGAACTTGCCGGTCCCTGCGGTCGCCAGGAAGTCCCAGCTCTCCCCCGGCACCGTCGGCCCCGCGTGCGACGTGGCGCGGAAGCGGCCCGCGTCGCCGGAGGCGACGGCCTGCGCGTGGGCGCGGGAGGGGGCGGCGGTGACCTCGGCGGTGCCGGACGTGATCGCCGTGTCCGAGCCGTTGTAGAGCTCCACCTTCGCGTTCCGCGCGAACGGCATGGGCCACCAGGACGTGAGGACGGGCCCGCCCGCGGCCTCGGCGTCGATGCCGTACATCAGGGCCCGCACCGGCGCGGTCGCGTGTCCTGAGCCGAAGAACTCGCCGAGCGGGGCGTCGACCGTGCGCTCGCCGTCGAAGGTGGCGCGCAGCCGCAGGCCCTGGAGCACGTCCTGGGCCGCGGCGAGTTCGGCGCGCTCGCCGTCGCCGAGGGGGTAGTCGTACGTGCGCACGCCCTGCCAGTTCGGCGCGGTGATGGCGTACCCGTGGGCGGTCTCGCTCGCCGCGTCGCCGACGTCCATGGTGTCGGTGCGGCGCGTCTCGCCGCCGGCGCGGCTGTCGGCCCAGTACGTGAACTCGTTGACGTCGAGGTCGGAGGAGACGAAGACGTTGCGTACGGTGATCTCCGACTTCCCCGCGGTCAGTTCGGCGGGCAGCTCCACGCTGTCCTCGCCCCACAGGCCGCCGCCGGCCTGCGGCGTCGGGCCCCAGGTGCCGGCCTCGCGGCCGTCGACGTACACGGTGGCGACCTGGTTCGCGATGATCGGGTCGTAGCGGCGGGTGAGCCGCACGCCCTCGTTGGCGGGGTCGATCGCGAGGGTGAACTCGCTGCCGCCGCCCGCGCCGTACGCCCTGCCGTCGTCGGTCTCGCTGCGCGGCTGGACGTAGGGGGCCTGCGGGAGCTGGACGCGCAGCCCGGTGAGGAGCCCGGGCCGGTCGGCGCGGGCGAGGGTCTGGGACGCGCCGGGCGCGAGGGCGAGTCCGGTGCGCTGGGTGCGGGCGCCGGGGACGGCCGGCTTGGGGTCGGCGGTGCCGGCGGCGCGCAGGGTGGCGACGACGTCGTCGGCGGGGTCGTCCGGGTCGAAGGTGGTGACGCCTTCGGCGTCGGCGAAGGTGCGGTACGAGACGTGGTGGAAGAGCGGGTTGTGCTCGGTGGTGATCCGCATCGACTCGCGGTACGGCATCGGCACCTCGACCACCACGCCGCCGGACGTCTGGTCGGCGTTGGCGACCAGCGGGCTGACGAAGGGGGCGCCGAGCTTGCCGTCGACCAGGTCCTGGAGCGGTGCGTCGACGACCTTCTCACCGTCGAGTTCGATGGTGATCCGGCCGGTCCTGCTGACGTTGCCCTCGTCGCGGGTGAACCAGATGGCGCCGATCTCGCCGGCCCCCGCCTGCTCGGCGATGACGCAGCCGGCGGCGGTCGTCCGCAGACAGGAGTACTTGCCGTCGAAGCCGTCGTGCGCGTTGCCGCCGGTGCGGTCGAAGCTGGAGAACTGCTTGGTCTGCGCTCCCGCCGGCAGGTCGGAGAGCCGGTCGAGCTGCCGGTACGTGTCCCATCCGACGGGCCCCTTGGCGGCACCCCCGTCGGGACCGCCGCGCGGCTCGGGCGCCTCGGGCGCGGCCGCCGCCAGGCCCCCGGTCGCCAGCGCCGTCACCACGGCGAGGAGGGCGGCGATGCCGCCGCGGATCCGGCCATGTCTGTGCACGGTGCCTCCCAGACTTCTCGAAATCGATTTCACGAGAAGCTAGGCGCGGTCTCGGGGCCGGTCAAGGGGTGCGTACAGAACGGGAGTTGGACGACCGGGCTGTCAAGCCCCCCGGCACGCAATCGATTTCAGAAATCGGGGGCCGCGGCCCCGCGGGCCTTACGGCGACAGCCCGTCCAGCCGCGCCAGATGCGCCGGCGCCAGCCGCACGTCCGCCGCCGCGACGTTCTCCTCCAGATGCCCGGCCTTCGCCGTCCCCGGGATCGGCAGCACCACCGGCGAGTGCGCCAGCAGCCAGGCCAGCGCGACCTGCACCGGCGTCGCGCCGAGTTCGCGGGCCACCGCCCCGATCACCCGGTACGGAGCCTCGGGGCCGTCCGCGTCCGGAGCGTCCGCGGCGTCCGCCGGCGGCACCGCGCCCAGCACCGGGCGCCACGGCAGGAAGGCGATCCCCGCCGCCGCGCAGGCGTCGAGCACCGCCTCGTGCTCCCGGTCGCCGACGCTGTAGCGGTTCTGCACGCTCGCGACGTCCACCAGCTCCCGCGCCCGCGCCAGCTCCCCGGCCGTCACCTCCGACAGGCCCAGCCGCCCGACCTTCCCCGCCTCCTGCAACTCGCGCAGCGCGCCCAACTGCTCGGCGAGGTCCACCTCCGGGTCGATGCGGTGCAGTTGCAGCAGCTCGATCCGCTCCACCCGCAGCCGCCGCAGGGCGTGGTCCACCTGCTCGCGCAGCACCTCGGGCCGGCCGTCCAGGCCCCACTCGCCCGTCTCGGCGGAGCGGGCGACGCCGACCTTCGTGGTGATCAACAGCCCCTCGGGGTACGGGTACAGCGCCTCGGCGAGCAGTTCCTCGTTGGCCCCGCCGCCGTACAGGTGCGCCGTGTCGATCAGCGTGACGCCCAGCTCCACCGCCCGCCGCGCCACCGCCACCGACGCCGCCCGCGCGTCCGCGGGCCCGGCCGGCAACTGCATCGCGCCGAACCCGAGCCGGCCGACCTCCAGGTCCCCGCCGATACGGAACGTCTTCGCCGTCGTCTCCGCGGTCATCCCTGCCTCACCCCTCGAACGGTGCCTGCGGCAGCCCGCGGCCCGCGTCCGGCAGTACCAGGACGGAACCCGCAAGCGGGTGGGGGTCCGCCAGGGACGAGGAGGTGACGTAGAGGTCGGTCAGATCGGGACCGCCGAACGCGCAGGAGGTGGGGCGGCGTACGGGCACCTCCACGGTGCGGTCCAGGGTGCCGTCCGGGGCGTACCGGCGCACGGCGGCGCCGTCCCACAGCGCCACCCACACGTATCCCTCGGCGTCCACGCACAGCCCGTCGGGCGAGCCCGGGGTGTCCTCCACGGCGGCGAACAGGCGCCGGCCCGTGACCCCTGCGCCGTCGGTGTCGAAGACGTCGATGCGGCCCGTGGGGGTGTCGGCGTAGTACATGAGCCGGCCGTCCGGGCTCCAGCCGGTGCCGTTGCTGACGGTGACGTCGTCCAGGACGACCGTCTGCGCGCCGTCGCCGGTGACGCGGGCCAGGGTGCCGCCGCCGGTGGCGGAGTCGTAGCGCATGGTGCCGGCCCACAGGGCGCCGTCCGGGGCGACCATCGCCTCGTTGCCGCGGCGGCCGGCGACCGGCTCGTGGACGAGCCAGCGGAACGCGCCGTCCGCGTCGTAGAGCCCGACGCCGTCGCGCAGGTTGACGACGTAACCGGCGCCGCCGGCACGCGGCTTGGCCGACCCGACGTGCTGCTCGGTGGTCTGCACGGTGCGCCTGCCGGTGGCCGGGTCGTAGGCGTGGATGCGGGCGCCCAGGATGTCGACCCAGATCAGCCGGCCGGCCGCGGGGTCCCACGTGGGTCCCTCGCCCAGCTCGGCGCGCGTGCGTACGGCCACGTCCAGCATCGTCATCCGGCTCCTTCCCGGGTACGCCCCGGCTCTCGTCTCCGGGTGCGTCCCCGGCTCACTTCCCGCGTACGCCCCTGGCCCGCGTCCCGGGTACGCCCAGGGCCGCCGTCCCGGCCGCGCCCACGGCTCACCCGGCCCCGCCGCCCCGGTGGCCCAGGCGCTCCGACAGCCGGCCCGCGCCCTTCGCGGCCAGCTCCGCCAGTTCGTCCCTGCGCTCCCCGCTCCAGCGGATCATCGGCACGGAGATGCTGAGCGCCGCGACCACCCGGCCCGCGGAGTCGCGCACCGGCGCCGCCACGCAGCTCACGTCCGGGTTGGACTCGCGCTCCTCGACGGCGATGCCGCGCTCGCGCACCCCGGCGAGGTGGCGGCGCAGGTCGCGTACGGAGGTGAGGCTGCGGTCCGTCATCGCGACCAGCGGCCGGTGCTCCGGCAGCCGTGCGTCGAGGGCCTGTTCGGGCAGCGAGGCGAGGAGCATCTTGCCGACGGCGGTGCAGTGCGCGGGCAGCCGGCGGCCGGTGGCGGAGACCATCCGGACCGCGCGGGTGCTGTCGACCTTCGCGATGTAGATGACGTCGGTGTCCTCGAGGATCGCGATGTGCACGGTCTCGTCGCAGGTCTCGGCGACCTCGCGGGCGACCTCCCGGCCCTCGGCGGCGAGGTCGAGCTGCTCGCCGAAGGTGCTGCCGAGCTGGTACGTGCGCACCCCCAGCCGGTAGCGCCCGGGCTGGCCGGGGACGGAGCCGAGGTACGAGCGGGCGGCCAGGGTGGTGACCAGTTCGTGCACCGTGGTCCTGGGCAGGCCCAGCTTGCGGGTGATCTCGGGGGCGGAGAGCGTCGTGTCCCGGTCGAGGAAGAGCTCTAGGATGTCGAGGGCGCGCGTCACGGCCGGTACGAGTCGCCCCATGCGCGCTCACCCACCCCTCGAAGGTCCGAAATCTCGACCAGTTATCGAAATGACGAACGCAGCGTAACCCCCGCCCCCACGGCGGGCAATGGGGACCGGAGTCAGAGATCGACGTGCATGCAGTGCAGGCCGACCAGGCCCTCGCTGGGGTGGCGGAAGGCGCGCGGCTGGGTGCCGGTGATGCGGAAGCCGAGGGACTCGTAGAGCTTCACGGCGTGGATGTTCGTCTCCACCACGGCATTGAACTCCATGGAGAGGAAGCCGCGGGCGCGGGCCCAGCGCAGCGAGTCCTCGCACAGCGCGCGGCCGACGCCGCGCGCATGCCGGTCCGGGTCGACCATGTAGCTCGCGCTGGCGACGTGGTCGCCGTTGCCCTGCCGGTTGGCGTTCATCTTCGCCGAGCCCACGATCAGGCCCTCGTCGTCGATGGCGACGGTCGTACGGTCCGGGGGCGGCGGCAGCCACACCTCGCGGCCCTGCTCGGCGCTCATGTCCAGCGGGTAGGGGTAGGTCTCGCCGGCGGCGACGATCCGGTGGAAGAACGGCCAGACGGCGGGCCAGTCGTCGGCGGTGGCGTCCCTGATCAGCATGGGGTCAGCATGCCGGGGCGGCGGTCGGCGGCGCCACCGCTTTGTTCGGCGGGCCGCTCCGCGGGGCGTAGAATGGCCCATCACTCGAATATCCGTACAAAAAGTGCGAAAGTAACAGCATGAGCGAGCGGGGAGGCACGGCGGCGCCGGCCCCGGAGGCAGGCGACTGGCCCGCGCCCGCGGTGGTCAGTATGGAGCTGAACCGCATGGGCAGCTTCGACTGGGACCTCGACGGCGGGCAGATGCACCTGGACGACGGGGCGCTGCGGGTCTTCGACCTGCGGGCGGACGAGTACGACGGCGACCCGCAGTCGCTGGGCTCGCGCATCACCAAGGAGGAGGGCGCGCGGCTCGACGCGCTGATCTCCCGGGCCATCGCCCAGGGCCGCCCCGCCTACAGCGCCTACCTGCGCGTTCAGCTACGCGACGGCACGTCCCGGCTGACGCACACCCAGGCCGCGATCCTGCGCGACGACGGCGGCCGCGCGCACCGCGTGGTGGGCATGGTCCGCGACGCGACGCTGGAGCTGAACTACTCCGCGCAGCAGTTCGCGCTGGACCAGGAGCGCCGCCGGCAGACGGGCGTCGTGCAGCAGACCACCGCGGCGCTGGCGAACGCCACCACCGTGCACGACGTGATCGGCGTGCTCGGCGGCGAGGAGGGGCTGGCCAGGCTCGGCGCGGTGAACATGGTGCTGGGGTTGGTCGACGCCGGGCGGATCCAGATCATCACCATGGGTGAAGGTACGGAGGTGCAGCTCGCGGACTTCACCCGGGTCGACGAGCCCGGGCTGCCGCTGAGCGAGGTGGTGCGCACGGGCCGGCCGCGGCTGGTGCTCTCCCGGGCCGAGTTCGCCGCCGCGTACCCGCGGCTCTACCCGTACGCGGAGTCCCTGGGCATCGACTGCGCCGCGTATCTGCCGCTGATCGCCGAGGGGCGCGTCATCGGCGCGCTCGGGCTCTCCTACCGCGACAAGGGCGCCTTCTCGCCGGAGGAGCGCAACCTGCTGGTCTCGCTGAGCAGCGGCATCGGGCAGAGCCTCCAGCGCGCCAAGCTGCACGACCGCGAGCACGGGCTGGCCGAGGACCTCCAGCAGGCCATGCTGCCGCGCAGCATCCCCGAGGTGCCGGGCGCGGAGGTCGCCGTGCGCTACCGGGCGGCGCACGAGGGACAGGGCATCGGCGGCGACTGGTACGACGTGATCGCGCTGCCCGGCGGCCGGGTCGGCGTCGTCATCGGCGACGTCCAGGGCCACGACACCCAGGCCGCCGCGGTGATGGGCCAACTGCGCATCGTGCTGCGGGCGTACGCGGGCGAGGGGCACGCGCCGGCCACCGTGATGGCCCGGGCCTCGGAGTTCCTGCGGGAGCTGGAGACCGAGCGCTTCGCCACCTGCACGTACGCCGAGATCGACCTGTCGACCGGCGCCCTGCAACTGGTCCGGGCCGGCCACATCGACCCGCTGGTGCGGCACGCGGACGGCGGCTGCCGCGTGCTGCCGGTCCCCGGCGGGCTGCCGCTCGGGCTCTCCGCGACGTTCGGGCCGCTGGACTACCCGGTGACGACCATGGTCCTCGACCCGGGCGACGCGCTGCTCATGTACACCGACGGCCTGGTGGAGGTCCCCGGCACCGACCTGGACGAGGGCATGGCGCAGCTCGCCGAGCTGGTACGCACCGGGCCGCGCGACATCGACGAACTGTCGGACCGGCTCTGCGACGTGGTGGACGAGCGGCAGGTCGAGGACGACATGGCGCTGGTGATGCTGCGCCGCACCGCGGGCGACACCGCGCAGCCCGGCAGCCGGCTGCGCCAGTACATCCCGCCCTCCGACCCCGACGCGCTCTCCGCCGCCCGGCACATGATCCGCAGCGCGGTGCGCTCCTGGGGCGCGGGCGAGCGGGCGGACGAGATCGAGCTGGTCTCCGACGAGCTGATCACCAACGCGCTGCTGCACACCGACGGTCCCGCGATCGTGACCATCCGCCCGCTGAGTACGCCGGAGCGCAGGTTGCGCGTCGAGGTCGAGGACCGCTCCAGTGCGCTGCCCCACCGCCGCGAACCGGGCGAAGCGGGCGTCTCGGGCCGCGGGCTGCTGCTGGTGGACCGGCTGGCGGACGTGTGGGGCGTGGAGCCGCGCGGAAACGACAAGTGCGTCTGGGCCGAGTTCGGCTGACGCCCGCCACGGCGCGGGCGCGGGGCGCGGCGCGTACCGCGTACCGCCGCCGCACACCGGTGCGTCGCGCCAGCGGACGGTGACTACTTGTCACCTGGTCGACAATTTTTGGACATCGATACGACACCGTGTCCTCGGCGTGTCGTCACCTGCGCGCCACCCGAGGTCCGGGCGTGGCAAAGCCCCCGCCGCGGCCTCCGCGGCGGGGACGAATACCAGGTCAGCGACCGTCGAAGCTGATGAGCGGGACGTTGGGCTGCTCCGGCGTGGCGTTCAGCGCGGCCACCAGGCCGAGGGCGGCGCCCACGGCGAGAGCGGCGGCGGCGACGCTGGTCACCACGGCGGCTACCAGTCGGTTCTGCATGGACGCTGAGTGTGGGAGCAGCATTGACACCCTGTCAAGCACAGCCTTACGTTACCGACCCGTAGAACTTGCACCGCGGTGACAAAACCAGCGTCGTAAACCAGCCCCTGCCGGGAGTGCAGCATGAGCCGCCGTACCGCGTCACCCCTGTCCCTCATCCTGCTGGGGTTGGGCGTCTTCCTGCTCGTGCTCGCCCCCATGCTCGCGTTCTACGTCGAGCCGCGGGCCAAGCTGAATCCCGTCGACATCGACTCGACGACGCGCTACGAGGGCACCGGCACCTTCTACGACACCGAGAACCAGAAGGAACGGGACAACCAGGAGCTGACGATCGTCCGGCGGGTGCTGGGCGACGTGGCGGCGGGCGACGACGACACCGCCGTCTGGGACGCCGCCACCACCATCGACACCCCGCTGACCCGGGAGATCGACGACCCGCGCCGCGCGTTCCAGTACACCACCGAGCGCTGGGTCATGAACCGCGAGACGAACGCGCCGGAGCACTGCTGCGACGAGTTCACCGGCGTGGACGGCAACCGGTTCGGCGGCGACGCGTACCTGAAGTTCCCCTTCGACGTCGAGAAGCGCACGTACCGCTGGTGGGACAGCACCGCCCAGGACACCGTGGCGCTGAAGTACGACGGCGAGCGGGAGATCCAGGGCTACACCGGGCTCGCCTTCACCGGCGAGATCGAGCCCGTCAAGACCGGCACCCGGCAGGTGCCGGGCGTGATGGTCGGACTGCCCGACAAGGAGCAGGTGTTCGCCGACGAGTGGTACGCCAACGAGAAGATCGAGCTGGTCGCGGACGAGCGCACCGGCCGCATCATCTACGCCTCCATCGCGCCGAAGAAGACGCTGCGCCAGCCCGGCGGCGGCACCGACGAGGTCACGCTGCTGCAGAGCGACGGCATCGCGTTCACCGAGGAGACCCAGAAGGAGCAGGTCGACCTCGCGGACGAGGACAGCAGCAGGCTGAAGCTGGTCGGCGAGACCCTGCCGGTCCTCGCGCTGGTGGCCGGTTTCGTACTCGCGGGCGCCGGTGCCGTGCTGCTGGCCCGCGGCGGCCGGCGGGACGAGCCGGACCACGACCGGGAGCCGGACGGCGTCCCGCCCCAGCCGGTCGCGGCCTGATGCCCCTCACCCCCCACCCCCGTGGCGGGGACGCCGGTCCCCCCGGCCGGCGTCCCCGTCGCCCCCGTCCACCCGACCGCCATGCCGCACCCCACGAACGGCCCTGAACCACCCGCCCGCACCCTGAGACGAGTTGGAGCACCGATGCCCCAGCACGTACCCCCGTCCCTGGACGCGGACGCGCTCCGGCGTACGCACCCGCACCCGGCCGGGACCGCCGGCGTGCCCGCGAGCCGCGGCACGGAAGGCCACGACGGCCGGCACCGCGGCACCCGCGGCCCCGAGGACCGCGGCGTCCGTGCCGCCGGCACCCGCGCGGCCGACGGCCGCGGCGGCGAGGGCCACGGCAGCGATCACGCCGCCCGGCGGATCACCTTCCTCGCCCGGCGCGACCTCGGCAACCCGGCCGCGGGCGGCTCGGAACTGCTCGTGGACCGGCTGGCAGGCGGGCTGACCGACCACGGCCACCAGGTGACCCTCGTCTGCGGCGGCCCGGCCGCGTACCGCGACTACCGCGTCGTCTCCGCGGGCGGCGACGCCGGCCACTTCCTGCGCGCGCGCCGCGCCCTGTCCCGCCACGTCGGCGGCACCGACCTGCTGGTCGAGGTCTGCAACGGCATGCCCTACCTGGCGCCGCTGTGGCACAGCGGACCGTCGCTCTGCCTCGTCAACCACGTGCACACCGAGCTGTGGGCGATGCGCTACCCCGGCCCCCTCGCCCGCCTCGGCCGCCGGCTGGAGCACTGGGCGCTCGCCGGCGCGCACCGCGGCAACCTCCTGGTCGCCGTCTCCTCCTCCACCGCCACCGCGCTGCGCAACATAGGCGTCGACCCCAAGCGGATACGGGTCGTCCACAACGGCGTCGAGGACCCGGGCCCGCTGCCGCAGAAGTCGCCCGAGCCGCTGTTCCTGGCAATGGGCCGGCTGGTGGAGTACAAGCGCATCGACCTGCTGCTGCGGCTGTGGGAGCGGGTACGCCCGGTCACCGGCGGCCGGCTGGTCATCGTCGGCACCGGGCCCGAGCGCGGCCGGCTCGAAGCGATGGCGGGTCCCGGCGTGGAGTTCGCCGGTCATGTCTCCGAGGGCGAGAAGCACCGCCTCCTCGCCTCCTCCTGGCTGCTGCTGCACCCCTCCCTCGTCGAGGGCTGGGGCCTGGTGGTGACCGAGGCCGCGGTACGCGGCACGCCCGCGATCGGCTTCGACATCCCCGGCCTGCGCGACTCCATCCGCGACGGCGACACCGGCATGCTGGCCCGCGGCGAGAGCGCGTTCGCCGCCCACTGGTGCGCGCTGGCGCTCAGCGAGGAGCGGCGCACCGCCCTCGGCGCCGCGGCCAGGCGGCGCGCCACCCGGCTGAGCTGGGAGGCGACGGTACGCGACTTCCGCGCCGTCGCCGACGAGGCGCTCGCCCGCGCCGGGCAGCACGACAAGCGGGGAGGGTGACGGCAGTGCGCGACCCCTCCATCCGGCGCTCGGCCACCCTCTTCCGCGCCTTCATGAAGGAGCAGGAGGACCCCGCCCGCGCGTACGGCCTGCTGGCGCGGGACGCGGCCGACCAGGTCGAGCGGATCACGCCGCTCAAGGGCCGGCTGGTCGTCGACGTCGGCGGCGGCGGGGGCTGGTTCACGGAGGAGTTCCGCAGCCGCGGGGCCGAGGCGTACCTCTTCGACTGCGACGCCGGCGAGATGGCGGCCGGCTCCGACGTGACCACCGGTGCGGTGGTCGCCGACGGCTATCTGCTGCCGCTCGCGGACGGCGTCGCCGACGTCGCGTTCTCCTCCAACGTGCTGGAGCATGTCGCCGACCCCGAGACCTTCCTCAGCGAGCTGATCCGGGTCACCAAGCCCGGCGGCCTGCTGTACGTGGCGTTCACCAACTGGCTCTCCCCCTGGGGCGGCCACGAGCAGGCGCCCTGGCACTACCTGGGCGCGGACCGGGCGCGCCGCCGCTACACGCGGCGCACCGGGCGCGACCCGAAGCACACCCTGGGCGAGAACCTCTTCCCCATCCACATAGGCCCCACGCTCAAGGCGGTACGGGCCCGGGACGACGTCGAGGTCGTCGCGGCCCGGTCCCGTTACTGGCCCTTCCTCGCCGAGGCCGTCGTCCGTGTCCCCGGCGTACGCGAGTTCGCCACCTGGAACCTTCTTCTCATACTCCGGCGGTGCCCATGACCTCCACGCTCCCCGCGCAGCCGGCCACGCCCGGCCGGCCCTACTCACCACCGCCCCCCTCGGGGCCGGCAGGGGCGCGGCCGCCCGAGAGCCGGCGCAGTTGGCGCTGGCCGCTCGGCTTCTGGGCGTTCGCCTTCGTCGCCTGGCTCATCCCCTCGGCGGGGAAGACGACGTTCGAGACGAAGCTCGGCGTGGTGGTCGACCCGTGGAAGTTCGCCGGCGACCTGGGCGAGCTGTGGCACGACCAGAACGGCTTCGGCGGCATCCACGACCAGTACTTCGGCTACGCCTTCCCGATGCTGCCGTACTACCTGCTCACCGACGCGGCGCAGATGCCGACGTGGCTGGCCGAGCGGCTGTGGCTGTCGCTCGTGGTCACCGCCGCGTTCTGGGGCGCGCTGAAGCTGGCCGACAGGCTGGGCTTCGGCACCCCGGGGACCCGGGTGCTGGGCGCCGTCGCGTACGCGCTGTGGCCCGTGTTCACCATCATCGTGGGCTCCACCTCCGCCGGCGCGCTGCCCGGCGCGATCCTGCCGTGGGTGCTGCTGCCGCTGCTCGACGAGCGGCTGACGCCGCGGGTCGCGGCCGCCCGTTCTGCGCTGATCATCCCGTTCATGGGCGGCGTCAACGCGGCCTCCACGCTGGCCGCGCTGCTGCCCGCGCTGCTGTACGTGTGCACCCGCACCGGCTCCCGCCGCACCAAGCTGCTGGCGTGGTGGCTGCCCGGGGTGCTGCTGGCGTGCCTGTGGTGGATCGTGCCGCTGCTGCTCCTCGGCGTCTACGGCGAGAACTTCCTGCCGTTCATCGAGACCGCGCACAACACCACGACCACGATGTCGGCGACCGAGGTGCTGCGCGGCACCGGCAACTGGGTCGCGTACCTGAACTTCGGCGAGGCGTGGCTGCCCGGCGGCTGGACCGTGGCCACCGGCTGGCTGCCGATCCTTTCCTCCGTGCTCGCCGCAGGACTGGGCCTGGCGGGCCTGGCCCGGCGTGACCTGCCCGAGCGGCGCTGGCTGGTGCTGACCGTGATGGTCGTCGCGCTGGTCACCCTGGCCGGCTACGGCGGCGCGCTGGGCGCCCCGTTCTCCGGCAGCGTGCAGGACGCGCTGGACAGTTGGCTGAGCCCGTTCCGCAACATCTACAAGTTCCAGCCGGGCCTGGCCCTCGCGCTCGCCCTGGGTCTCGCGCACTTCGTCGCCGTCGCCGCCGAGCGCCGCGGCACCCGCGCCAACCCGCGGCGCAGCGCGTGGGTGCCCGCGATCGCGGCCCTCGTCGTGCTGCCGGGCCTGCTGCTGCCGTACGCCAACGGCGACGTGCTCCAGCCGGGCGCGTTCGACAAGCTGCCCCGGCACTGGGAGCAGACGGCGGACTGGCTGGAGGAGTACTCCCCCGACAGCCGGGCCCTCGTGGTGCCGGCGACCGCGCACGGCACGTACGAGTGGGGCAAGCCGATCGACCAGCCGCTGGACGTCCTCGCCGAGTCCCGCTGGGCGCAGCGCGACTACGTGCCGTTCGGCACGGCGGGTTCGCGCCGGGCGATGGACGCCGTCGACCAGGCGCTGATGACCGGCGGCGAAGTGCCGGGCCTCCAGGCGTTCCTGGCCCGCGCGGGCCTGCACTACGTCGTCGTACGCAACGACCTCGACCCCGACCAGGTCGGCTACGTCCCGCCGACCACCGTGAAGCAGACGCTCACCTCCTCCGGCTACGAGAAGGTCGCCGAGTTCGGCCCCGAGCTGACCGGCGGCCGCATCCCCGAGGGCACGCCGCTGCAGATCGAGGGGCTGTTCTCGCGCCAGCGGGCGGTGGAGATCTTCCAGCCGGCCGACGGCGAGGACCTGCGCCCGGGTCCTGCCGGCGCGCTCAACGCCGCCGACACCGCCGTCCTCAGCGGCGGCCCGGAGTCGCTGCTGCAGCTCTCCGCCGACCCCGACTGGCAGGGCCGGCCCGCGGTGCTCGCGGGCGACGACCACCCGGGCGTCGAGGAGCCGGCGGTCAAGGTGCAGGCCGACGGGCTGCGCCGGGCGGACACCCGGTTCGGCGTGGTCAACAACAACACCTCGTACACCTACACCGAGGACGAGAAGAACCCGGAGGAGAGCCTCCAGGACCCCGGTGACGAGCCGCGGATGATCGTGCCGGAGAAGGGCACCGAGCACCAGACGACCGCCGTCCTCGACGGCGCCGCCTCGGTGACCGCGTCGACCAGCGGCAACTGGATGTTCCACCTGCCGCAGTTCGACCCCGTCAACGCCTTCGACGGCGTGCCGCAGACCGGCTGGGCCGAGGGCAACCCGGACACGTCCAAGGGCGAGTGGCTGCAGATCGACTTCACCGAGCCCACGAACCTGGAGGGCACGCTCGACCTGACCCCGCTGCCCGGCGGCGGCATCCGGCCCGAGCCCGTCGAGGTCGAGGTGGAGACCCCGCGGGGCAGCGAGGTCAGCACGCTGCAGGCCGGCGGCAGGACGCAGACCGTCAAGTCCCCCGAGGGGCAGGCGGACTGGCTGCGGATCACCATCCGCAAGACCGAGGGCGTCCGCACCGGCTTCGCCGGCGCCGGCTTCGCCGAGGTCGAGATCCCCGGCGTCTCGCCGGTCAGCAGGCAGCTCCGGCTGCCCGCGGACGCCAAGCAGGTCACCGCGGACGCGGAGCAGATCTCGCTGCACCGCGGCAGCGACCTCGGCGGCCTCAACCCGGCCGCGGCTGAGACGGGTCTGCAGCGGCGCTTCGAGTCCGGGGAGGGCGAGTACACCGTCACCGGCAAGGCGCTGCCCGTGCAGGGGCCGGAACTCGACGCGCTGCTCGACGACCTGAGCGCGCTGCCGGAGGAGCGGATCAACGTCACCGCGGGCTCCACGCTGCCGCTGAGCCCGCAGTTGAGCCCGCGCAACCTGGTCGACGAGGACCTGACCACGGCCTGGATCGCCGGGACGGACCAGTCGCTGACGCTGACCTGGCCGGAGGCCACCGAGATCAGCGAGTTCGTGCTCGCGCCCGCCGGCGGCCTGTCGGCGCGGCCGACCGAGGTCGAGGTGAGCACCCCGACCGGGGCGCAGACCGTGGGCGTGGACGACAACGGCTGGGTGCGGATCCCGCCGGTGACGACCGACAGGCTCGACATCAAGGTCACCGAGACCGAGGCGCTTTCCGTGCACAACCCGTTCGCGGACCGCGACGTGCAACTGCCCGTGGGCCTCACCGAGGTCTACGTGCCGGCGCTCGGCGAGGACGCGGAGGAGGACCTGCGCACCAAGCCGGTCAAGAAGGACAAGCCGTTCGAGCTGGAGTGCGGCAGCGGCCCCGTGGTGTCCGTGGACGGGCAGTTGCTCAACACCCGCGCCGAGGGCACGCTGGGCGACCTGGTCGACCGCCGGCCCGTCGACATCGAGCTGTGCCCGGGCGACGGCGAGACCGCGGGTCCCGTGCAGTTGGCCGCCGGCCGGCACGCGGTCGCCGCGGGCGACGGCGAGGCGCTGGCGGTCACCGACCTGACGCTGACGCGCGGCGAGCCCGCCGCGGCGGCCGCGGGGCGCGACGTGGAAGCCACCGACTGGGCGGGCGACGAGCGCGCCGTCACGGTCGGCGAGGGCCAGGACGCGTACCTCACGACGTACGAGAACTACAACGACGGCTGGAAGGCCACGCTCGACGGCGAGGAGCTGGAGTCGGTGCGGCTCGACGGCTGGCAGCAGGGCTTCCTGGTGCCCGCCGACAAGAGCGGCGAGGTGAAGCTGGAGTACAAGCCGGCCGCCTGGTACGACGCCGGGATCTTCGCCGGTGTCGCCGCGATCCTGGCGCTGCTCGGGCTGGCCTTCGTCCGCGCCGGGCGGCGCGAGGTGGTCGTCGCCGAGCCGGCGCCGCCGGCGCCGGGCTGGGTGCTGGGCACGCTGGTGCTCACCGTCGTGGTCGCCGTGGTGGCCGGTCCTTACGCGCTGATCGTGCCGGCGCTGGCGCTGCTGGCGCGGACCCGGTCCTGGCTGCTCGCGCCGCTGGCGCTGGTGGCCATGGCCGGCGCGGGTGTTGCGGCGCTGACCGGCGCGGGCGAGGCTGTCCGCATGGACGAGGGGGCCTTCAGCGGCGTCGCGCAGGCGCTCGCCGTGCTGGCGCTGGCCGCGGCGCTGGTCACCGCGGAGCGGCCGGAGCCGGCCGGGCCGGAGACCGGGTACGGCCCGGACGTCGCCCCGGAGGCGGAGACGGCCGCGTTCCCCGCGTACGGCGCGGGTGCGCCCGCGGCGGGTGCGGCCGGTGCCGCGGGCGGTCCGCCGCCCGGGCCCGGCGGGCCGCCCGGACGTACGGCCGTCGCGGCGGACCCCGGCGCCGCCCCCGCGGCGCAGGCGGAACCGGACCGGCCGACGCAGCGGTTCTGGCGGCGCAGGTCCCAGGGCGCGGCCGCCGCCGAGCAGACGCCGGCGCTCGGCACCGAGCGGGCGGCGGACGACTCGGCGACCCCGCCGCTGGGCACCGCACAGGACGAGCCGCGCGACGCCTTCGTGCCCAAGCCGCCGATCCCGCTCAGCGGTACGGCGGACCCGGCTGAGTCCTCGGGGTCGCCGGAGTCGTCGGATCCGGCCGGCCAGGCGGACGACGTGCAGGACACCCCGCCCGCGGACGCACCCCCCGCGGACACCCCGCCGGACGACGGCACTCCCGCCGGCCGGCGGGAGGAGAACGGCAAGTGAACACCGGTGGGCGCCCCGCACCCGGGGCGCCCACCGCGAAGGAGAGGCGTAGATGACGGTGACGCAGCCCGCCCGGCCCGCTCCGGCGGCGCCGGACCGGGTCCCGTTCCCCACGGTGGACGAGGTCTCGCTGCACTGCACGGATCCGGTGGAGCCGGAGACCGTGCACATCGAGCTCCACTTCCCCGGGCGGTTCGAGCCCGAGCGGCTGCGCACCGCGCTCGCCGAGGCCTCGCGCCGACACCCCAGGTTCCAGCAGCGCAAGGCCGCCAGCCGCTGGTGGCACCGGCGTTACCAGTGGCAGGTGACCGCGGAGGCCGACGTCGACCCGGTGACGTTCCTGCCCGCGGGGCCCGGCGTGCTGGAGGCGGCGCGCGAGCGGACCATGACCGACTGCCCGCCGCTGGACGCCGCGCCGCCGGTGCGGATCGAGGCCGTCGAGACCGGGGACGGCGGCACGGTCCTGATGACCACCGTCAACCACACGGCCATGGACGGCCCTTCGTGCCTGCGGGTGCTGGCGACGGTGGCGGAGGTGTACGCGGGCGGCGAACCGCAGCGGACGGCTGCCGCCGGCGGCGGCAAGTCCCCGGCCCGTACGGGACCGAAGGCGGCCGCCGCGCCGCCCCCGGCCGCCGACGCCGGCCGCCCGGGCCCCGCCCGGCCCGCCCGCATCGCGGGCGACACGTCGTCTTCCGGCTCTCCCGGCACCGGCAACGGCCTGCTCCTGCTCGACCTGCCCGCCCCCCGCCGCACCTCCTACGGCGCCACCGTCAACGACCAGCTCCTCGTCGCCACTTGCCTCACCGCCGCCCGCTGGAACCGCGCGCACGGCACCCGCACCGGCCCGGTGCGCATCACCATGCCCGTCGACAACCGCGCGCGGGAGTCGGCGGAGATGCTGATCGGCAACGGCACCCGGCTCACCGAGGTCGGCTTCGGGCCGGAGGAGCGGGCCGACGCGGAGGCGCTGACCGGCGGCGAGGCGCCGGACCGGGCGGCGGTCGAACGGCTGCTGCGCGCCACCATGGCCCGTACGCACGCGCTCAAGTCCGAGCCGAGCCACCCGCTGGGCCTGTACGGCGTGCTGCTCACCGCGCCGGTGCTGCCGGTCGGCGTCCGCGGCGTGCTGGCCCGTACGCTGCGCAGCGCCGCCGCACCGCTGATGTCCACCACCCTGCTGTCCAACCTCGGCCGCATCGTCTACCCGCTGGACTTCGGCGCCGCCGGCCGCCCGACCGCGGTGTGGGTCTCCGCCCCCTCCCGGATGCCGCGCGGCCTCGCGATCACCGCCGCGTCCACCGCGGGCCGGCTGCATCTGGCCGTCCGCTACTCCCGCGCCCTCCTCGACCACGCCGCGGCCGTCCGGATCGGCGAGCTGATGCAGCAGGGTCTCGCGGCCTGCGCGGAGGACCCGGGGGACCCGGCGTGAGCCGGGCAGAAGCCCCCGCCTCGCTGCGGGAGTTCTACGAAAACCCGGCCGTGCCCGTCGCCTCCGGCGACGCCCGCAGCCGGCGGCAGGCGCGGATGCTGGCGGACGCCCTGGGCCCGTTCCGTACCGGCGCGGCGCCCGCGGTCGTCGTGGACGTCGGGTGCGGCGACGGCTCCGCCGCCGCCGTGGCCGCCGGGGTGCTCGACGCGCGCCGCCCCGGCGGGCAGCGCATCGTCGCCGTCGACTGGTCGCACGACGCGCTGCGCCGCGCCAGGACCCGTACCCGCGACGCCGCCCCCGGCACACGGGTCCACGTCGTCCGCGGCGGGCTGCCGGACGGCGCGGCGCAGCCCGCGGGGCTGCCGCTGGCCGCGGGCAGCGCGGACGCCGTGCTGTTCAGCGAGGTCGTGGAGCACCTGGTCGACCCGGACGCGGCTCTCGACGAACTGCGCCGCGTGCTGCGGCCCGGCGGCCATCTGCTGCTGTCCACCCCCAACCTCGCCGCCTGGTACAACCGCGCGCTGCTGCTGGCCGGCGTGCAGCCGGTGTTCTCGGAAGTCAGCCTGCGCGGCATCCACGGCCGCCCCGGCAACCAGGTCGTCGGCCACCTCCGGCTCTACACGGCCCGTGCACTCCGGGGTTTTCTCGCGGCTTCCGGCTTTACGGTGGAGAAGGTGGCCGGCGCGCCGTACCACGACGTGCCCCGGCCGCTGCGGCCGTTCGACCGCGCGCTGTGCCGGGCGCCGTCGCTGGCCTCGATCCTGCTCGTCCACGCCAGGCGGGAGTAGTCGATGTGGTGGGGGGTTGCCGCGGCGCTGCTGGCGAACGTCTTCATAAGCTGCGGCTTCGTACTGGAGAAGCGGGCCCTGTCGGCGCTGCCCGAGCTGAGCGTGAAGCGGCCGGCCCGCATGGTGCGGGTGCTGGTGTCCAGCCCGCTGTGGCTGGCGGGCTGCCTCAGCCTGGGGCTGGGCTTCGCCGCCCAGTTGCTCTGCTACCGCACGCTGCCGCTGGCCGCCGCGCAGGGCATCCTCGTCTCCGGTCTGGTGCTGCTGGTCCTGCTGTCGTCGCGGTTCCTCGGCGAGCGGCTGAGCGCGCGCGAACTGGCCGGGGTGGCCGCGATCCTGCTCTCGCTGGGGATGATCGTGCTCTCCCTGGACCAGGACGCCGACACGGTCAGCACCTCGGCGCCCGCCGGGCGGTTCCTGCTGGTCGCGCTGCCGTCGCTGGCCGCGGGGCTGTGGCTGTACCTGGCGGCGGAGTTGCGCGCCAAGCGGCGGCACCGGATCCCCACGACGGGCATCGCGTACGGGGTCGGGGTGGGCTTCCTGTACGGGGTCAGCTCGCTGACGATCAAGGGCGTCTCGGGTCTGGTGTCCGGCTCCGACGTGCTCGGCACCGCGGGCGACCTGCTGGCGTCGCCGTACCCGTACACGCTGGCGTTCACCGCGGTGGCGGGGCTGGTGATGTCGCAGGCGGCGCTGCAGCGCTGCCGGGCGTCGCTGATCGTGCCGGTGTGCACGACGGCCAACTGCCTGCACGCCGTCGCCGCGGGCACGTTCGTCTTCGGCGAGCCGCTGCCGCACGACGCGCCGCGGCTGCTGCTGCGGCTGGGCGGGATCGCGCTGGCGGTGTCGGTGCTGCTGGCGCTGCCGCGCCACGACGAGCAGGCCCCGGAGGAGCCGGCCGGCGAAGCGCAGGACCCCGGGCCCGTACGCGACGGGGAGCCGGAGGCCGCGGACGACGGCGAGCCCGGGGCCGTACGCGGCGAGGAGCCGGAGCCCGTACGCGGCGAAGCGCCCGGCCCCGCACCCGCGACCGGCGCCGGGCCCGGGCCGCCCGAGCGGCGGCTTCCCGCCGCGCTGCCGCCCGCCCCCGTACCGACCCCCCACCGTGGAGGACCCGTCCCGTGAACCCCGAAGACCCGCTGCTGAAGATCCTCGTCTGCCCGCTCGACAAGGGCCCGCTGACCCTGCTGGACACCGGCGACGCGCTCTACAACCCGCGGCTGCGGCGGCGCTATCCGGTGCGCGACGGCATACCGCAGTTGCTCCCGTCCTCCGGCGAGACGGTGTCGGACGAGGAGCACGACCGGATCACCGGCGGCCTCCAGCCCCGGGCCTGAGCCCTACTCCGCCGGCGCCTCGCGCAGCCGTACGCCCTTGCCCCGCAGCCACGGCTCCGGGTCGATCCCCGACCCGAACTGCGGCGTCACCCGGACCTCGAAGTGCAGGTGCGGGCCGGTGGAGTTGCCGGTGGTGCCGGCGCGGCCGAGGGGCTGGCCGGGGAAGACCCGCTCGCCCGGCTTGGCGCGGACCTCGGAGAGGTGGGCGTAGAAGGTGAAGTAGCCGTCGTCGTGCCGGACGGTGACGGAGTTGCCGAAGGCGTCGTCGCAGCCGATCTCGTACACGACGCCGTAGCCGACGCTGGCCACCGGCTTGCCCTCGGCCACGGCGAAGTCGAGGCCGGTGTGCCGGGAGGACCACATCCCGCCGGCCTGGTCGAAGCGCGAGGAGAGGGTGTAACGGCCCACCGGCGCCGTCCACTTGCGGCCGGCCAGCGCCTTGCCGTCCGCACTGAGCGTCACGGCCCGGGGGCGCGCGGTGCGCGGGCAGTCGGAGCTGCGCGAACGGGCGGCCCGCGCGCCCTGCAGGTCGTCCAGCCGGCCCTGCGCCCGCTCCAGCTTGCGCTCGATGAACCGCTTCACCCGTGCCTGCGTGTGCAGTTCCGCACGGAGGTCGGCGAGCGCGACGGCCTGGCGCTCCCGCTCGTCCGCGAGCCGCCGCTCGGCTTCCTCGGCGCGGTGGTAGAGGCCGGCCGCGGCCTGCTCGCCCTTGTCGAGCAGGAAGACCCGGTCGAGCAGGTCCTCGGGGGTGCGCGCGGACATCAGCGCGGCGGTGGGGCCGAGGCCGCCGGACTGGTACTGGCGGGCGGCGAGCTGCCCGATCCGGCCGCGCAGCACGACGAGCCTGCGGTGCTTGGCGCGTACGGCCCGCTGGAGCTTGGCGATCTTCACGCGCTGCGCGGCGGACGCCCGGCGGGCGGCCTCGTAGCGCTCGGTGGCCGCGGCGGCGTCCCGGAACAGCCGGTCGACGGTGCCGCGCGCCGCCCGTACCCCGGCCTTGCCGTCGGCGCCCGGGTCCGGACGGGCGGCGGCGTGCGGAACGCCGGCGGGCACGGCCAGGGCGACGCACAGGGCCGCGGTCGCTCCTGTTTGTGTGATAATTCGTCGCATCGGCTGATACTTACCGACGCACGGCGCGGCACGACGCAGGAAGCACGGGGTGTCGGTGTATATCGCCCGTCCGGCGCAGTCGCCCGCGCCCCCGCGCTCCCCCGGCCGTGGTACGCCGCACCCCGCCGGCCGGCGGCGCCGGCGGGCGGGGTGCGGGTCAGGACGGTGCGGTGCCTGGTCCCTATTTCACGGAGCCGGCTGTGAGTCCGGAGACGACGTGTCGTTCGATGAAGGCGAAGAGGACGACGACGGGGATGATGGCGACGACGGAGGCGGC
>NZ_JBIAMS010000018.1:0-96381 GCF_042874195.1 Streptomyces sp. NPDC004134
GCCAGCGCCCGCCGCGAGTCGGAGTCGGCGGTGTCACAGGCGGACCCGCCCGCGGGCGGTACGTCCGCTCTGCCCCGATAGCCACCCCGCCCCGGGGCCGCCCGGCCCCCCCCCCCCGCCCCCCCCCCCCCCCCCCCCCCCCCCCCCGGCCGGGGGCGCGGGGGCCCCCCCCCCCGGGGGCCCCCCCCCCCCCCCCGGCGGCAGTCCGCGTATGAGGCGCGCGGGGCGCTAGCCGGCGTCGGACCGCGCGCCGTCCGGCACGTCCTCCGCCGGTGCGGCGCCGGGCACGGCCTCCGCCGCGCCGGCACCGGACTCCCCGGTGGCCCCCGCGTCGCGGCTCTCGTCCCGCGCGGCGCCCGGGCTTTCGCCGTCGGCGTCGCGGCCCTGGTCCGCACCGGCATCCCGGCCGGCCCGCGGCGCCGCCGCGGCGTCCGCGTCCGCTCCCGGCTCCGGGACCGCCTCCGCTTCCGCCGCGGTCTCCCCTTCCGCCGGCTCCGGGACCGTCTCCACGTCCCTGCGCAGCCGCGGCTTCAGCTCCTGGAGCCGGCCCAGCAGGCCGTTGACGAAGCCCGGGGAGTCGTCCGTGGAGAACTCCTTGGTGAGCTGCACCGCCTCGTCGATCGCCACCGCGTCCGGCGTCTCGTCCTCCCAGATCAGCTCGTACGCGCCCAGACGCAGGATGCTGCGGTCCACGACCGGCATCCGGTCCAGGGTCCAGCCGACCGAGTACGAGCCCAGCAGCTCGTCGATCCGGGCGGCGTGCTCCTCGTAGCCCTCGACCAGCCGCCGGGTGAACTCGCCGACCGGCGGCTGCCGGGGGTCGGTGGCGCCCAGCCGGATCCAGTCCTCCAGCACCTGCCCCGCGGGCGCACCGCGCTGATCGGACTCGAAGATGATCTGGAACGCGCGCTTGCGCGCCGTGTTCCGTGCGGCCACGTCAGCCGCTCACGCGGCCGAGATACTCGCCGGAGCGGGTGTCGACCTTGATCTTCTCGCCGGTGGAGATGAAGAGCGGGACCTGGATGGAGAAGCCGGTCTCCAGCTCGGCCGGCTTGGTGCCGCCGGTGGAGCGGTCGCCCTGCACACCCGGGTCGGTCTGCGCGATGGTCAGCTCGACGGCCGCGGGCAGCTCCACGTACAGCGGCGTGCCCTCGTGCAGCGCCACGGTGGTGTCGAAGCCCTCCAGCAGGTAGTTGGCGGTGTCCCCGACGGTCTTGGGGTCGATGTGGACCTGGTCGTACGTCTCCATGTCCATGAAGACGAAGTACTCGCCGTCCTTGTACGAGAACTGCATGTCCCTGCGGTCGACGTTGGCCGTCTCGACCTTCACCCCGGCGTTGAACGTCTTGTCGACGGTCTTGCCGGAGAGCACGTTCTTCAGCTTCGTACGGACGAAGGCAGGGCCTTTGCCGGGCTTCACGTGCTGGAACTCGACGACGGACCAGAGCTGGTCGCCGTCGAGCTTGAGCACCAAGCCGTTCTTGAGGTCGTTCGTGGTGGCCACGTCGCGAAATCTCCTGGACTGCGTGGACGACGAAGGAGGCCCGGATTCGCCCAGGACCCGGCCGGGGTCAGAGCGCGAGCAGTTCCTTCGTCGTGATGGTGAGTAGCTCGGGACCGCCGTCCGCCGGCGAGCGGACGACGAGCGTGTCGTCGATCCGGACTCCGCCCCGGCCGGGGAGATGGACTCCCGGCTCGACGGTGACCGGCACACGAGCGTCCAGTTTACCCATCGCACCCGGGGCCAGCCGCGGGTCCTCGTCGATTTCGAGTCCCACCCCGTGACCGGTGAAGGGACCGACGCCGTCGCCGTGCCCGGCCGCGGTGAGCACCTGGCGCGCCGCCCGGTCCACGTCGCGGTACTCCGCGCCCGGCGTCAGCGCCTCCCGGCCGGCCCGCTGCGCTGCGAAGACCAGGTCGTACAGCTCGATCTGCCAGTCGTCCGGGGCGGTGCCGACGACGAAGGTGCGGCCGATCTCGCAGCGGTAGCCGCGGTAGCGCGCGCCCAGGCAGACGGTGAGGAAGTCGCCCTCCTCCACCCGCCGGTCGGTCGGTACGTGCCCGGCGCGGCCGGCGTGCGGCCCGGTGCCGACGGCGGTGGGGAACGCCGGGCCCTCGGCGCCGTGGTCGACCAGCCGCCGCTCCAGCTCCAGCGCCAGGTGCCGTTCCGTACGGCCGACGAGGATGGACTCCAGCAGCTCGCCCAGCGCCTGGTCGCCGATCTCGGCGGCGATCCGCAGGCAGGCGATCTCCTCGTCGTCCTTGACGAGGCGCTGCTGCTCCACGGCGCGGGACAGGTCCATCAGTCCGAGCCGGGGCGCGACGGAGGCCAGGGCGCGGTGCCGGGCCACGGTCAGGTGGTGCTCCTCGACGGCCAGCGTGGTGGCCCCGCCCGCGGCGGCGAGTCCGGTGGCCGCGACGGCGGCGTCTCCTTCTGGGCCGCCGAGGGCGTGGACCCGCAGGTCGTCGGGTTGCGGGGCGCCGGCAGGATCCTGCGCGGGATCGCCGGGCCGTACGAGCATGTCCTCGCCGGCGCCGAGCAGCAGGACGGCCCCCGGCGGGGCGCAGCCGGTGAGGTAGGTGATGTTCGCCGGCCGGGAGACGAGCACGGCGTCGCTGCCGGCCGCCTCGCAGTGGGAGCGCAGCCGGGTACGGCGGGCAGCGTGCACCTCGGGCATGATCCGAGCCTAGGGCGGCCCGGGGTCCCGAGCCGCCGGAGCGCGTCCGTACGGGCACGGAGCCCGGCCCCGCACGGGACGGCGCGGGGCCGGTGCCGTACGACCGGACGCGGCTACCAGGCCGGCGGGCTCGCCAGGCTGCGCCCGACGACGTCGTCGAGCATCCGGACGGTCGCGGGCACGTCGTGGTGCGAGTTGTCGATGATCGGCAGCCCGGATCCGTACCAGCCGGCCATCCGGCCGTGGATGCGGGCCACCTCCTCGTCCGCGAGCCGCCGGTTGCCGGTGCGCGCGGCGTTGCGGGCGAGGACGGACTCCAGGCCCGGCAGCAGCACCACGGGCAGCAGCCCGGGGCCGACGTGCCGCTTCCAGCCGCCGAGGCCGATCACGGGGCGGTCGGGGAAGACGGCGTCGTCGAGGATGCAGGAGATGCCGTTGGCCAGGTAGTTGCGGGCGGCGAAGCCGCAGGTGCGGCGGGCCAGCCGGTACTGCGCCTCGGAGTGGTCGGTCCAGCCGGCCTGCGGGTCGGCGAAGCCGGCGCGCACCCACTCGCGTACGTCGTCGAGGCTGATGTGCGCGGTCGGCGCCCTGCGGGTGTCCGCCCAGTAGCGCGCGACGGTGGTCTTGCCGGCCCCGGCGGGGCCGATGAGCAGCACCGCCACCGTCGGTGGCGGTGCGCCGTGCGGCATCGGGGCGGGCGGCGGGCTGGGCAGCGCCACGGGGCCGCCGACCGGGAGCTTGATGTGGCCGGTCGTCTCCACCGCGTCGTGCGGCCCGGCCACCGGCGGCGGACCGGCGGGGCCAGGTCTGCCCCGGGGCGGCTGCGGAACCCCCACTGCGTGCTGCATCCCGTGCACCCTCTGCTCTGTGACCCGTCACGTACCGACGCCCGGCTGGTCATGGCCGTACCGCGGTCCGGGGCTGCCTTAGCCCCGCACGGTACCCGCACGACCCGCCATGGTGGGAACGATCCTGCCAGGAGCCCCGCGCGGACCTAGTCCCAGGTGTGGTTTCCGCCGACCAGGAGGAAGTGCTCCAGCACGTCCTCCATCGGGTCGTCGATCTGCCCCGTGCGGAGGAGGGCGAAGCTCGACCCGTTCGAGACGCTGCCGCCGTTGTAGTGCTCGTCGGCGGTCGCGACCCCGGCCTGCAGTCCCACGCCCGCCGGCGCCGCGACCATCGCGACCGCCACCCGCGCCCATACACGCATCCGTGTTTCTCCTCGTCGTCGGTGTGTCCGAGTGTTTCTGACGGGGACTCAGATGTCCCGGACTTCCTATCCGCCGCGGGCGCCGTGAGGTTACGCCTTCGCGGCGAAAAGAAGATCCGGAACTCCAATGGCGGTACGGGGCGTCTTCAGTCATCCGGGCGCCGGCAGACCCGGGACCGGCGAGAGGGCGGCGCATGGGCGCTGGACAGGAGGCGGACGGCGGGCGGCGGTTCGGCCCGTACCGCGTCGAGCGGCCGCTGGGCCGCGGCGGCATGGGGCAGGTGTTCCTCGGAGGGTTACGTCGTCCCGGACGGCGGCTGACGGCCCGTGCGGTACGGGGCACCGGAGCGGCCCGTACCGTATCGACAGCCGGGAGTCAGGACGCGGCCAGGTCCTCCGCCAGCGCGCGCAGCGCCAGCCGGTACGAGCCGATGCCGAAGCCCGCGATCGTGCCGGAGGCCACGGCCGCGATCACCGAATTGTGCCGGAACTCCTCACGGGCGTGCGGGTTGGAGATGTGCACCTCGATCAGCGGCGCCGTGCGCTGCGCCGCCGCGTCGCGCATCCCGTACGAGTAGTGCGTGAAGGCGCCCGGGTTGATCACCACGGGCAGCCGGCCGTCCGCGGCCTCGTGCAGCCAGCGGATCAGCTCCGCCTCGTCGTTGGTCTCCCGCACCTCGACCTCGAAGCCCAGCTCCTTGCCGAGGGCGGTGCACTGCTCGACGAGCCCGGCGTAAGACGTGGCGCCGTAGACGTCGGGCTCGCGGGAGCCGAGGCGGCCGAGGTTCGGCCCGTTGAGCACGAGCACGCGCGTCATCGGGCCGCCTCCCCGGCGCCCGCCGCGATCTCGGCGTGCGCGGCGAGCAGCATCGCCGGGTCGGGTCCCTCCAGCACGACGGGCTTCGCCAGCCCGTCGAGGACGATGAAGCGCAGCAGGTCGCCACGGGTCTTCTTGTCCACCTTCATCGTCTGCAGCAGCTTGGGCCACTGGTCGCCGCGGTACGTCACGGGCAGCCCGACGGCGCTGAGCACCGCGCGGTGCCGGTCGGCGGTGGCGTCGTCGAGGCGGCCGGCGATGCGGCCCAGCTCGGCGGCGAAGACCATGCCGACGGAGACGGCGGCACCGTGCCGCCACTTGTAGCGCTCGTTCTTCTCGATGGCGTGGCCGAGGGTGTGCCCGTAGTTGAGGATCTCGCGCAGGCCCGACTCCTTCAGATCCGTCGAGACCACCTCGGCCTTGACCCGGATCGCGCGCTCGACCAGCTCGGCGGTGTGCGGTCCCGCGGGGCTGCGGGCGCCCTCCGGGTCGGCCTCGACCAGCTCCAGGATCGCCGGGTCGGCGATGAAGCCGGCCTTGATGACCTCGGCGAGGCCGGAGACGTAGTCGTGGACGCCGAGGGAGTCCAGCGCGGCGAGGTCGCACAGCACCCCGGCCGGCGGGTGGAACGCGCCGACGAGGTTCTTACCCTCCGCGGTGTTGATGCCGGTCTTGCCGCCGACCGCCGCGTCCACCATGCCCAGCACGGTCGTCGGCACCGCGACCCAGCGCACGCCGCGCAGCCAGGTCGCGGCCACGAACCCGGCGAGGTCCGTGGTGGCGCCGCCGCCCGCGCCGACGACGACGTCGCTGCGGGTGAAGCCGGACTGGCCCAGGGCCCGCCAGCAGTAGGCGGCGACCTCGGCCGTCTTGGCCTCCTCCGCGTTCGGCACCTGGATGACGACGGCCTCGTACCCCTGCCCCGCCAGGTCTTCGCGCAGCGCCTCGCCGGTCTCGGCCAGCGCCTCCGGCACGAGGACGGCGACGCGCCTGGCCCGCTCGCCGATCAGCCGCGGCAGCTCGCCGAGCAACTGCCGGCCGACGACGGCCTCGTACGGTTGCGTGCCCGCGGTGCCGCCGATGTGGATGCGGGTGACCTCGGCCCCTTCGGCGCTCGGTGTCATGCGGGGTGGCTCTCCAATGCTGCGAGTACGAGTTCCGCGACCTCGTCCGGCGTGCGGCCGGCGGTGGTGACGGTCGCGCGGGCGACCTCGGTGTAGTGCGGGCGGCGCTGTTCCATCAGGGTGCGCCACTGCTGGCGGGGGTTGACGGCGAGCAGCGGGCGGGGGGCGTCGAGGCCGACGCGCTTGACGGCGTCGGCCATCTCGACGTCGAGGAAGACGACGCGGTGCGCGGCGAGCAGTTCGCGGGTGCCGGGGTCCATGACGGCGCCGCCGCCGAGGGCCAGCACGCCGGGGTGCTCGGCGAGGGCGGTGCGCACGGCGGCGCGCTCCAGGGCGCGGAAGGCGGGTTCGCCGTCGTCGTAGAAGATGTCGGGGATCGGCTTGCCCGCGGCCTTCTCGATGTCCTCGTCGGTGTCGCGGACGGTGGTGCCGAGCCGGGCGGCGAGCACGGCGCCGACGGTGGACTTGCCGGCGCCCGGCGGGCCGACGAGCACGACGGCGGGGCCGTCCGTGCCGCCCGCGGCGGCCGGCTCGGATGCGGTGTCGGGGCGCTCACGGCCCTCGGTGCTGCTGGTCATCGGATCGTCAGATTCTCCAGGTAGCCGCGGACGTTGCGGGCGGTCTCGGTGACGCTGTCGCCGCCGAACTTCTCCGCCACCGCGTCGGCCAGCACCAGCGACACCATCGCCTCCGCCACGATGCCCGCCGCGGGTACGGCGCAGACATCGGAGCGCTGGTGGTGCGCCTTGGTGGCCTCGCCGGTGGCGACGTCCACCGTCGCGAGCGCCCGCGGCACGGTCGCGATGGGCTTCATCGCGGCGCGCACCCGCAGCAGCTCGCCGGTGCTCAGCCCGCCCTCGGTGCCACCGGAGCGGCCGGAGGAGCGGCGGATGCCGTCGCCGGTGCCGACGATCTCGTCGTGGGCCTGCGATCCCGGCACGCCGGCCAGCGCGAACCCGTCGCCCAGCTCGACGCCCTTGATCGCCTGGATGCCCATGAGCGCCCCGGCCAGCCGGGAGTCCAGCCGGCGGTCCCAGTGCACGTGCGAGCCGAGGCCGACCGGTACGTCGTACGCGACGACCTCCACGACGCCGCCGAGGGTGTCGCCGTCCTTGTGGGCCTGGTCGATCACCTCGACCATCGCCTTGCTCGCGTCCGCGTCCAGGCAGCGCACCGGGTCGGCGTCGAGCCGCGCCACGTCGCCCGGAACGGGGATGCTGCCGTACGGGGCCTTCGCCCCGCCCAGCTCCACGACGTGCGAGACGACCTCGATGCCGGCGGTCTCCTTCAGGTACGAGCGGGCCACGGCGCCCAGCGCCACCCGGGCCGCGGTCTCGCGGGCGGAGGCCCGCTCCAGCACCGGCCGGGCCTCGTCGAAGCCGTACTTCTGCATCCCGGCGAGGTCGGCGTGGCCGGGGCGGGGGCGGGTCAGCGGGGCGTTGCGGGCGATGCCCTCCAGCTCGGCCGGGTCCACCGGGTCGGCGGCCATGACCTTCTCCCACTTGGGCCACTCGGTGTTCCCGATCATGACCGCGACCGGGGAGCCGAGGGTGAGCCCGTGGCGTACGCCGCCGATGAAGGTGACCTCGTCGCGCTCGAACTTCATCCGCGCCCCGCGGCCGTACCCCAGCCGGCGGCGGGCGAGGTGGTCGGCGACCAGGTCCGTGGTGACAGGCACTCCCGCGGGGAGGCCCTCCAGCGTCGCGACGAGTGCCGGGCCGTGCGATTCCCCTGCGGTGAGCCAGCGCAACCTGCTCAACGGTGCTCCCTTACGAGTGCGAAGTCCTCGCCCCCGATCCTCGCACGCCCGGCGCCCCGCACTTGTCCAGGTCCACGGAATGGACGGCCGGACAGGCAAACACTTGCACCCCCGGCAGCCGGCCCCCCGGGGGTGCCGGGGGCCTCAGGGCGTACGGGCGCGCAGCGCGGCCTCGCCGGCCTCGCGCATGGCCGCCAGCGGGGCCCGCGCGGCCCCCGTCATCTGCTCCACCTGCAGCACCGCCTGGTGCACCAGCAGGTCGAGACCTCCGACGACTGTGCCGCCGCGGGCGGCCCACGCCCCGGCGAGCGGGGTGGGCCACGGCTCGTACAGCACGTCGAAGAGCGCGCCCGGGCGCTCCGGGACCGCGGCCGCGAGGCCGTCGGTGGCCCCGGCCGGGGTGGTGGCGACGACCAGCGGGGCGTCGAAGGCGGCGGCGGCCTCGGACCAGTCCGCACAGCGCACCGAGACGCCGAGGCGCTCGCCCCACTGCTCCATCTCCGTCGCGCGGGCGGCGGAGCGCACGTACGCGGTGACCTCCCCGGTGCAGACGGAGGCGAGGGCGGCGAGCGCGGAGGAGGCGGTGGCGCCGGCGCCGAGGACGGCGGCGCGCTCGACCTTCTCGATGCCGCGCTCGCGCAGCGCCGAGGTGATGCCGGGGATGTCGGTGTTGTCGCCGAAGCGGCGGCCGTCGTCGTGCAGCACGACGGTGTTCACCGCCTCGACCGACCGGGCCGTGGCGCTGACCTCGTCGAGCAGCGGGATCGCCGCGCGCTTGAGCGGCATGGTCAGCGAGAGCCCGGCCCACTCCCCCGGCTCCAGGCTGTCGAGGAAGCCGGCGAGCCGCCGCTCGTCCACCTCGTAGCGGCCGTACGTCCAGCCGGTCAGGCCCAGTTCGCCGTACGCGGCGCGGTGCAGCACCGGCGAGAGGGAGTGGGTGATGGGCGAGCCGAGGACGGCCGCGCGCCGGTTCTGCGCGATCACTCGTCCTCCTTCTTGCGCTGGTTCTCGTTGAACTCCTCGACGTTGCGGTCGTGCTCGTCCTTGCTGTCGGTGAAGCGCGTGTCGCGCGGCTTGACGGTGACGAAGTACAGCCAGTCGCCCGCGGTCGGGTCGAGGGCCGCCACGATGGCCCGCTCGCTGGGGTTGTCGATGGGCCCGGGCGGCAGGCCGGCGTGGAGGTAGGTGTTGTACGGGGAGTCGAACTGCGTGTCCTGGTTGGAGATGTCGAGGTTCGACTCGCCCTTGGCGTAGTTGATGGTGGAGTCGAACTGCAGCATGCCGTTGGTGGCGGTGTTGTCCGGCTTCAGGCGGTTGTAGATGACCCGCGAGACCTTGCCGAACTCCTCCTTCGACTGCCCCTCCGCCTCGATGAGGCTGGCGATGGTGACGATCTCGTACGGGGTCTGCCCCACCTTCGCCGCCTTGTCCTCCAGGCCCAGCTCGGTGTACTTGGCGTTGGCCCGCTTGACCATCTCGCGCAGCAGCTTCTTGGGGTCGGTGCCCTCGGCGGCGGAGTAGCTCGACGGCCACAGGAAGCCCTCGGGGTTGCCCTCCGCCCAGTCGGGCAGGCCGAGATCGCCCTTCTCGGCGATCTTGGCGGTGGTGTCCTCCTTGAGCCCGAGGTGCTCGTCGATCATCGTGTAGACGGCGGTGGCGCGCCGGCCCTCGGGAATGACGAGCTGGTTCGCGGCCTCCGGGTTCAGCATCATCTTGACCGCGGCCTCGCCCGACATGCCCTTGTGCAGCGTGTACGAGCCGGGGTGGAGCATCTCGTCGCCCGCGGCGTCGACGAACGCCTGGACGCTCTTGACCACGCCCTTGTCCTTGAGGATGTTCCCCATCTGCGTGATGCTCGCGCCCTCGGGGATCTCCACGTTCACGCTGCCCTCACCCTCGCCCGAGTAGTCGGGCGCGGCGCCGAAGCGGTCGTTCCAGAAGTTGTAGCCGAGGTAGCCGAGGCCGCCGAGGCCCGCGGCCAGCACGAGGGCGATGACCAGGCACGCGCAGCCGTTGCGGCGCTTGGCGCCGCGGCGGTCGCGGCCCGTACCGCGGCCGGCGCTCCGGCCGCCGCCGCGGCCCCCGCGGGGGCCGTCGTCGAAGTCGTCGTCCCCGTCGCCGCCGCCGTCGAAGAAGGGGTGGTCGTCGCGCTCGGGCGGGCGGGAGGCGGGGTCCCAGTCCTCGCGGGCGCCGTTGCGGCGGCCGCCCTGGCCCGGGTGCGGGGGCTGCTGCTGGTGCGGCGGGGGCTGGTGGTGCGGCGGGGGCTGGTGGTGCGGCGGGGGCTGGTGGTGCCCGGGCTGCGGGGGTCCCGGCTGCTGGTGCGGGTGGCCCGGTTGCTGCTGCTGCGGGTGCGGGCCGCGCGGGTGCGGGTTCGGCGGCGGGTAGGCGTCCGGCGTGCCGTAGTAGTCGGGTTGGGGCGCGGGGGCGGCGTAGGGGTCGGCCAGCGGCATCCCGCCGCCGCCGGTGGTGTCCCAGCCGCCGGGGTACTGCTGGTGCTGGCCCGAGTCCCAGGAGGACTGCTGCTGGTGCGGGTAGTGCTGCTGCGGCTGCTGTCCCCCGTAGTGGTGGTGCCCGGCGCCGGGCTGCCCGCCCGACCAGTCCTGCTGCCCGCCGTAATGGCCGTCGTCGGGCTGCCAGGGTTGGGAGCCGGGGTTTTGGCCGTAGTCAGTCATCAGTCCCCTATGCCGCGTGGCCGCCGGTGCTTTTATACGACGGGTGCCGTGTCCGCGCGGAACGTTACCGTATCGCGATCACGGGGCCGCCCCGACGCTCTCACCCGGCGCCACCCCTGACGCCCGTTCGGCTTCCAGCGCACTCTGGAGGATGACGACGGCCGCCACCTGGTCGACCACCGATCGGCCCTTGCGGCTCGATCTCCCGGCCGCACGCAGGTTCTGAGCGGCCGTCACGGTGGACATGCGTTCATCGACGAGCCGCACGGGTACGGGGTGGACGCGGCGCGCCAGCTTCTCCGCGAAGCCGCGGACCTTGGCGGCCGCCGGGCCCTCGCCGCCGTGCAGCGAGCGCGGCAGGCCGACGAGCACCTCCAGCGGCTCGTACTCCTCGGTGAGCGCGGCCAGCCGGCGGAACGCCGCCGGCAGGTCCCGGCCCGGCACGGTCTCCACGGGTGTGGCGAGGATCCCGTCGGGGTCGCAGGACGCGACCCCGATCCTGGCGTCGCCGACGTCCACCGCGAGCCTGCGCCCGCGGCGGATCGTCCGGCCCTCCGGGGGCGGTTCCATGTCAGGCGGCCTCCGCCACGCCCCGCTCCACCGCGGCCACGGCCTCGCCGACGGCCTGCGGGTCCTGCCCGCCGCCCTGGGCGATGTCGGGCTTGCCACCGCCGCCGCCGCCGAGCGTCTTGGCGGCCGTACGCACCAGGTCGCCGGCCTTCAGACCGCGCTCGCGGGCCGCCTCGTTGGTGGCGATCACGGTGATGGGACGACCAGCCGCGACGGAGAAGAGCGCCACGACGGCCGGGCGGTCGCCGGGGATCCGGCCGCGTACGTCCAGGACGAGCTTGCGCAGGTCGTCGGCTGCCGTGCCGTCCGGCACCCGGGCGGCGACCAGCGCGACGCCGCCGACGTCCGTGGCGCCCTCGGCCAGCCCGGCGGCGGCCTGCAGCACCTTCTCGGCGCGGAACTTCTCGATCTCCTTCTCCGCGTCCTTCAGCCGGGCCAGCATGCCGGAGATCCGCTCGGGCAGTTCCTCCGGGCGGCCCTTCAGCAACTCGGTGAGCTGGTGGACCACGGTGTGCTCGCGGGCCAGGAAGTTGTACGCGTCCACGCCGACCAGGGCCTCCACCCGGCGCACGCCGGCGCCGATGGAGGACTCGCCGAGCAGCTTGACCAGGCCGAGCTGGGCGGTGTTGTGCACGTGAGTGCCGCCGCACAGCTCCTTGGAGAAGTCGCCGATGGTGACGACGCGCACCCGGTCGCCGTACTTCTCGCCGAACTCGGCCAGCGCGCCCTGCTTCCTGGCGTCCTCCATCGACATGACCTCGGCGTGCACGTCGAGTTCGCGGGCGAGCACCTCGTTGATCTTCTGCTCGACGTCGCCGAGGACGCCGCCCGGTACGGCGGCGGGCGCGCCGAAGTCGAAGCGGAAGCGGCCCGGGGCGTTCTCGGAGCCCGCCTGGGCGGCCGTCGGGCCGAGAGCGTCCCGCAGCGCCTGGTGGGTCAGGTGGGTGGCGCTGTGGGCGCGCGCGATGGCGCGGCGGCGGCTCACGTCGATGGCGGCCTGCGCGGGCTCGCCCACGGTGACCTCGCCGACCTGGACGACGCCCTTGTGCACACTGACGCCCGGCACCGGCTGCTGCACGTCGCGCACCTCGACCACGGCGCCGGAGCCGAGCCGGATCCGGCCGGTGTCGGCGAGCTGGCCGCCGCCCTCCGCGTAGAAAGGGGTGCGGTCGAGGATGACCTCGACCTCGTCGCCCTCGGTGGCGGCGGGCGAGGCCACGCCGGCGACCAGCAGGCCGACGACCGTGGACTCGGCGTCGGTGTGCGTGTAGCCCGTGAACTCGGTGGCGCCGGCGGAGTCGGCGACCTCGCGGTACGCGGACAGGTCGGCGTGGCCCGTCTTCTTGGCGGCGGCGTCGGCCTTGGCCCGGTCCCGCTGCTCCTTCATCAACCGGCGGAAGCCGTCCTCGTCGACCGTCAGGCCCTGCTCGCCGGCCATCTCCAGGGTGAGGTCGATCGGGAAGCCCCAGGTGTCGTGGAGCAGGAACGCCTTGTCGCCGGGGAGCACGCCGGAGCCGGCCGACTTGGCCTCGGTGACGGCGGTGTCCAGCACGTTGGTGCCGGCCTTGAGGGTCTTGAGGAAGCGGGCCTCCTCGGCGAGCGCGACGGACTCGATGCGCTTGCGGTCGGCGATCAGCTCCGGGTACTGCTCGCCCATGGTCGAGATGACGACGTCGACCAGCTCGCCGACGACGGGGCGGTCGGCGCCGAGGAGCTTCATGTTGCGCACGGCGCGGCGCATGATGCGGCGCAGCACGTAGCCCCGGCCCTCGTTGCCGGGGGTGACGCCGTCGCCGATGAGCATGACGGAGGCGCGCATGTGGTCGGAGACGACGCGCAGCGAGACGTCCGAGTGGTCGGCGGCGCCGTAGCGCACGCCGGTCAGCTCCTCGGCCTTGTCGATGACGGCGCGCGAGGTGTCGATCTCGTACATGTTGTGCACGTCTTGCAGGATCATCGCCAGGCGTTCGAGGCCGAGTCCCGTGTCGATGTTCTGCTGGGGCAGGTCGCCGAGGATCGGGTAGTCCTTGCCCTTGCCGGGACCGCGCACGTACTGCATGAAGACCAGGTTCCAGAGCTCCACGTAGCGCTCGCCGTTGACGGCGGGGCCGCCGGCCTCGCCGAACTCGGGGCCGCGGTCGTAGCTGACCTCGGAGCAGGGACCGCAGGGACCGGGCACGCCCATGTCCCAGTAGTTCTCCTCCTTGCCCAGGCGCTGGATGCGCTCCGGGGGGACGCCGACGGCGTCGCGCCAGATGCGCTCGGCCTCGTCGTCGTCCTCGTAGACCGTGATCCACAGGCGCTCGGGGTCCAGCCCGTAACCCCCCGCGTGCTGCGAGCTGGTGAGCAGCTCCCAGGCGAGGGTGGCGGCGCCCTCCTTGAAGTAGTCGCCGAAGGAGAAGTTGCCGCACATCTGGAAGAACGTGCCGTGCCGGGTGGTCTTGCCGACCTCGTCGATGTCCGGGGTGCGGATGCACTTCTGCACGCTCGTGGCGCGCTTGTACGCCGGGGTGGCCTCGCCGAGGAAGTACGGCTTGAAGGGGACCATGCCCGCGTTGATGAGGAGCAGCGTGGGGTCGTCGGCGATCAGCGACGCCGACGGCACGACGGTGTGCCCACGCTCTTCGAAGAAGCGCAGCCAGCGGCGGCGGATTTCGGCCGACTCCATCAGTGGTCCTCTTTCAGGTGGCGATTGCGGTGGTACGGGCTGCGGTCGGCGGGGCGGCGCCGCGCGGCCTTCCGTTCGAGCTGGGCCTTGGCGCCCTGTCCCGGCAGCTCCGCGGGGCGGCTGCGGGGGCTGAGCCCGAGGGCGTCGTTGAGCTGGCCCTCGCGCTCGGCCATCGCGGCGCGCACGTCCTGGGCGAAGAGCAGGGCGCGGCGGCCGGTGTCGACGGCGCGGTTGGCCGCCGTGGCGGCGATGCCCTCCGGCGAGACGCGGCGCATCGCGCGCTGCGCCCTGACGGTGGCCCAGACTCCGGTGGCCGCACCGGTCGTGAACCAGAAGGTCCGACGGAACATGCTGCTCAGCCCTTTCTGCGCCTGGCGGAAAAGCCCCGGCGGGCGGCGGGCACCCGGGCGCCCGCGGCCCCTGCGGCCCGCGCCGCACGCGCGGCGGGCCCGCCGACCGGGCCGCCGACGATCACGTCGCCGTCGTCCCCGGCGGGGCCGCGGTTCCGGCCGAGCGCACGCCGCACCCCGTACCCGAACGCGGCCACCTTCACCAGGGGGCCGCCGAAGGCGGTGGAGACGGTGGAGGACAGGGCCGAGGCGTTGGCCGTCACCTCCTGCACGTCGGAGGCGATGGCGTCGACCCGGGCGAGCTGCGTGTTGGCCGAGCGGACAGTGGCGCCGGCCTCCGCGAGCAGCGGCACGGCCTCCTCGGTCACGCGCGTGACCAACTCGCCCGCCGCGCGGAGCGTACGGGCGAGCCGGAAGAGGGCCACGGCCAGGAACGAGACCAGGATGGCCCAGAAGACGGCCACGAGGATGCCGGCCACCTCTCCACCGGACACGATGCACCGCTCCTTCAGGGCTGCTCGCCGGGCGAGTCGACGGGGTGTTGCGCTGCCAGGGCAGGCTCCGACCCTATCGCGCCGGACCGACAGCCCCGTACCGGATTAACCCCCGTGCACTGGGGAGTTGCGCGAGCGGATTGTACGTTGCGCATACTTCCGCGTACGTTCCGTGCGCCCGCGGCGGGCGGGGCCGTCAGCGGGCGTAGTACTCCACGACGAGCTGCTCGTCGCAGATGACCGGGATCTCGCGGCGGTTGGGCTCCCGGTCCAGCCGGAACGCGAGCGCCGGGAGGTTGACCTCCAGGTAGCGGGGGGTCTCGCCGTCCGTCGCGTAGCCCCCCTCGCGCGCGACCTGGAACGGGTACTTCTCGCGGCTGCGCTCGCGGACCGTCACCACGTCGTCGGGGCGGACCCGGAAGGACGGCTTGTCGACCTTGCGGCCGTTGACCTCGATGTGGCCGTGGACGACCATCTGCCGGGACTGGTAGACGGTCCTGGCCAGGCCGGCACGGAGGACGAGCGCGTCCAGCCGCCGCTCCAGCTCGACGATCAGCGCCTCACCGGTCTTGCCCTGCACCTTGCTGGCGCGGTCGTACGCCCGGACGAGCTGGCGCTCGCTGACGTCGTACTGCGCGCGCAGGCGCTGCTTTTCGAGCAGCCGTACCTTGTAGTCGCTCGTCTGCTTCCGGCCGCGGCCGTGCATGCCGGGCGGGTAGGGGCGACTCTCGAAGTACTTGGCGGCCTTCGGGGTGAGCGGGATGCCGAGGGCCCGCGACTTGCGGACCTTGGGGCGCGGCTGGTTCACGTGGTTCCGTCCTCCTCAGGAAAGTTAGGCAAGGCTTACCTTAAGCGATGTCGGCGCTCTCGCGCTCTCATCTTGAAAAACGCGCCCGCGATTTCGGGCATTCCCGGCGGCTGCGCACCGTGATCCGCGTCACCGCGCGGCCGGTCCCGCCGGCCCGGCCCCGCGCGGCCGGTCAGTCGCGCTCGTCGCCCCGGCCGGGGCCGTCCTGGCCCCCGCCAGCCAGCCGCTCGCGCACCCGCTCGACCACCTCGGCGTACCGCGCCTCCGCGCCGTACCGCGTCGGCTCGTAGTACCTGCGGCCGGCGAGGGCGTCCGGCGCGTACTGCTGGGCGGCGATGGCGCCCGGTATGTCGTGCGGATACACGTACCCCTGCGCGTGCCCCAGCTTCTCCGCGCCCTTGTAGTGCCCGTCCCGCAGATGCGCCGGCACCGGGCCCGCCTTCCCGGCCCGCACGTCGTCCATGGCCGCGCCGATGGCCTTCGTCACCGCGTTGGACTTCGGGGCCAGCGCGAGCGCCACCGTGGCGTGCGCCAGCGTCAGCGCCGCCTCCGGGAAGCCGATCATCGCCACCGCCTGGGCCGCCGCGACCGCCGTCTGCAGCGCCGAGGAGTCGGCGAGGCCGATGTCCTCGCTGGCGGAGATCATCAGCCGGCGGGCGATGAACCGCGGGTCCTCGCCCGCCTCGATCATGCGCGCCAGATAGTGCAGCGCCGCGTCCACGTCCGAGCCGCGCACGGACTTGATCAGGGCGCTCGCCACGTCGTAGTGCTGGTCGCCGTCCCGGTCGTACGCCACGGCCGCGCGGTCCACCGCCGCCTCCAGCGTCGGCAGCGACACCTCCGCCTCGCCCTGCGCCAGCGCCGCCCCGGCCGCCGCCTCCAGCGCCGTGAGCGCCCGGCGGGCGTCGCCGCCCGCGATGCGCAGCAGGTGGCCCTCGGAGTCCTCGGGCAGCGTCACCGCGCCGCCGAGGCCGCGCTCGGCGGCGACCGCGCGGCGCAGCAGCCCGCGCACGTCGTCGTCGGTGAGGGGCGCCAGGGTGAGCAGCAGCGAGCGGGAGAGCAGCGGGGAGATCACCGAGAAGTACGGGTTCTCCGTGGTGGCCGCGATCAGCGTCACCCAGCGGTTCTCCACCGCGGGCAGCAGCGAGTCCTGCTGGGCCTTGCTGAAGCGGTGGATCTCGTCGAGGAAGAGGACGGTCTCCTTGCCGTACCCCCCGGCGGCGCGGCGGGCGCCTTCGATGACCGCGCGGACCTCCTTGACGCCAGCGGTGATCGCGGACAGCTCCACGAAGCGCTTCTGGGTGGCCTGGCTGACCACGTACGCCAAAGTCGTCTTGCCGGTGCCAGGCGGGCCCCACAGCAGCACGGAGGCCGGGCCCGCGGGGCCGCCGGCGCCCTCCCCGACGAGCCGCCGCAGCGGTGCGCCGGGCTTGAGCAGGTGCTGCTGGCCCACGACCTCGTCGAGGCTGCGCGGGCGCATCCGGACGGCCAGCGGGGAGCTGCCGGGATCCTTCTCCTGGCGCTCCTCGGCCGCTGCGGTGAACAGGTCGGGCTCCACGCTTGTGACCCTATGCCACCGGACTGACAGCGCTCAGAGGAGCGTCTTCCAGTACGACCACCAGCGGATGCCGATGAGGATGAGCAGGATCCCGTACCAGAGGACGGGCACCACCCAGTTGAACTCCAGCACCGTCTCGCGCACCCGCGCCGAGACCGGGAAGACGCCGGTCTTGACGTTGTGCACGGTCGTGTACCAGAAGATCAGGATCGTCACCGCCCAGACCAGCGAGCACCACAGGCACAGCGAGCCGATCTTGTACAGCGACGAGTACTGGAGGAAGGTGACGAAGCCGACCCCGAAGAGGGAGCCCGCCCACAGCCCGGTCCACCACCAGCGGCGGTGCGTGGCGCCGGACAGCAGGCCGACGCCGATCACGACGAGCATCGGGAAGGCGATCCAGCCGACGAACGGGTTCGGGAACCCGAACACCGACGCCTGCCAGCTCTTCATGATGTTGTTGCACGACAGGACGGGGTTCAGGCTGCAGGCCGAGACGTAGTTCGGGTCCTCCAGCAGCTTCATCTTGTCGTGCGTGATCACCGCGGACGCGACCAGACCCAGCACGCCGCCGATCACCAGCAGCCAGGCGAACGGTCGGCCCGACCCGATCAGTCCGGAATCGGGCGGGTCCTCGTGCGGGGACGGGGCCGTTCTCGTTGCGGTCGTGGTCATCTCTGCTTCCGTGGGCTCGGCTCGGTGGCGGCAGTTCATTGTGCCGCAACGCAGGGCGATCGGGCACCGGTGCACCGGTGATCGGCCGGTGACCCTCCGGCCATCCACCGGCAGGGGTCAACGATGCCCGACCGCGCATTCGACCGGCGTAAATCCGCCCGTCACCGCACCACCCGCAGGGGTCAGGCCAGCAGCTTCCGCAGCTCGCCGACGACCTCGGCCAGCCCGACCGCCCGCTGCTCGCCGCTGCCGAGGTCCTTGAGCTGCACCACGCCCTCGGCGAGGTCCCGCTCCCCCGCCACCAGCGCGAAGCGCGCGCCGGAGCGGTCGGCGGACTTCATCGCGTTCTTCAGGCCCTTGCCGCCGAACGCGAAGTCCGCCGCGACCCCGGCCCTGCGCAGCTCGGTGACCACCCCGAAGAGCGTCCTGCGGGCCTGCTCGCCGAGCGCCGCCGCGTACACGTCGGTGGTCGCGGGCAGGTCCAGCGCCACGCCCTCGGCCTCCAGCGCCAGCACCGTGCGGTCCACGCCCAGCGCCCAGCCCACCGAGGGCAGCGCGGGGCCGCCGATCATCTCCGACAGCCCGTCGTAGCGGCCGCCGCCGCCGATGGCGGACTGCGCGCCGAGGCCGTCGTGGACGAACTCGAAGGTGGTGCGGGTGTAGTAGTCGAGGCCGCGGACCAGCCGCGGGTCGTCCTCGTACGCGACGCCCGCGGCGGTCAGCAGCTCGCGGACCTGCTCGTGGTACGCCTTGCACGCCTCGCACAGGTGGTCGCGCATCAGCGGCGCGGCGTCGAGCTGGGCCCTGACCTCGGGGCGCTTGTCGTCGAGCACCCGCAGCGGGTTGATCTCGATCCGCTCCCGGGTGGGCTCGTCGAGGTCGAGGCCGCGCAGGAAGTCCTGGAGCGCGGTGCGGTACGCGGGCCGGCACTCCTGGTCGCCGAGCGAGTTGAGCAGCAGCCGGAAGCCGGTCAGCCCCAGCGCGCGGTAGCCGTCGACGGCCAGGACGATCAACTCGGCGTCGAGCGCCGGGTCCTCGGCGCCGATGGCCTCGGCGCCGACCTGGGAGAAGTGCCGGTAACGGCCCTTCTGCGGGCGCTCGTAGCGGTAGTAGGAGCCGGAGTACCAGAGCTTGACCGGCAGGTTGCCCTGCTTGTGCAGATTGCTCTCCAGCGCCGCGCGCAGCACGGAGGCGGTGCCCTCGGGGCGCAGCGCCAGCTCGTCGCCGCCCTTGGTGGTGAGGGTGTACATCTCCTTGGTCACGATGTCGGTGGACTCGCCGACGCCGCGGGCGAAGAGCCGCACGTCCTCGAAGCCGGGGGTCTCGACGTAGCCGTAGCCGGCGCGGCGTACGGGCGCGGCGAACGCCTCGCGGACGGCGAGGTAGGCCGCGGAGCGCGGCGGGATCAGGTCGTAGGTGCCCTTGGGGGCCTTGAAGGCCGGTGAAGTGCTCACGGAGGGTGTCGTCACATTCGTCGTTGGTGGCGGGGCGGGGCGGCCGGGCCGTCCGCCCGGCCGGCGGCCGGCTCCTGCAGGAAGGGGTTGCCGGCGCGCTCGCGGCCGATGGTGGTCTGGGGGCCGTGTCCGGGGAGCACCACGGTCGAGTCGTCGAGCGGCAGGCACACGCGGGCCAGCGACTGAAGGATCTCGGCGCTGTCGCCACCGGGCAGGTCGGTGCGTCCGATGGAGCCGGCGAAGAGCAGGTCGCCCGAGAAGAGGACCTGCGGCACATCCTGCTGCTCGGGCAGCCGGAAGGTCACCGACCCCTTGGTATGGCCGGGCGCGTGCGCGACCGTGAGGCTCAGCCCGGCCAGCTCCAGCTCGGCGCCGTCGGCGAGCTCGGCCACGTCGTCCGGCTCGCCCACGGTCAGGTCGCCGAGCAGCGGCGCCCCCACGGACATGCCGAGAGCCTTCTCCGGGTCGGTGAGCATGTACCGGTCGGCGGGGTGGATCCAGGCGGGCACGTCGTGGGCGCCGCAGACGGGGATCACCGAGGCGACGTGGTCGAGGTGGCCGTGGGTGAGCACCACCGCGACCGGCTTCAGCCGGTGCTTGGCGACGGCCTCCGCGACCCCGTCCGCCGCCCGGTGCCCGGGGTCGACGATCACGCACTCCTCCCCGGCGGCCGGGGCGAGGAGATAACAGTTGGTGCCCCATGCGCCCGCGGGGAACCCGGCAATGAGCACGATCGTCCTTCACCTGTCGGATCTCGTCGGATGTGTGCCGCCGCCGGGAGCCGCGCGGCCGGCGGCGGCCCCGGAATTGCGGCCGTACCGAGACTACCGGCGCTCCTCATCCGGCAGCGAATCGATATACGGTACGGCACACGGAATTCCGGTCCACGAACGCGTGTGGCAGCGACGTGAAGGAGAAGACGCGGTGGTCAGCAGGGACCAGCGGAGGCGGCAGCTCGCCCGGGACAAGTACGAGCGGCAGCAGCGCAGGCGCGCCGACCGCAGAAAGCACAACCGCAAGCTCGCGGCGATCATCACCGCCCCACTGGTGGTGGTGATCACCGTCGTCGCGGTCGCGGCTTTCACCGGCTTCGGGTCGGACGACGACGACAAGAAGAAGGACGACGCCGCGGCGCCCAGCGCGAGCCCGGAGAAGGCCCACGACCCCTGCGGCAAGCCGGAGGACGGCAAGCCGTCGGACAAGACGTGGAAGAAGGAGCCGAAGCTCGACATCGACGACTCGGCGACCTACACGATGACGCTGTCGACCACCTGTGGCGACATCGGCATCGAGATGGACGCGGGCAAGGCACCGCACACGGTGAACAACATGCGCTTCCTCGCCGACGAGGGCTACCTCGACCACAGCCCGTGCCACCGGCTGACCGGTCAGGAGTCCGGCATCTTCGTGCTGCAGTGCGGCGACCCGGCCGGCACCGGCCAGGGCGGCCCCGGCTACACGATCCCGGACGAGAACCTCAAGGACAAGGCGGTCAAGGGCGGGACGTACCCCGCGGGCACCGTGGCGATGGCCAACACCGGTCAGAAGGACTCCGGCGGCAGCCAGTTCTTCCTCGTCTACCAGGACAGCCCGCTGCCCCCGAACTACACGCCGTTCGGTCAGCTCACCGACGAAGGCACGGCCACGGTCAAGACCATCGCCGAGGCCGGCGCGCAGCCGCAGGACCCGCAGACGGGCAACACCGCCCCGAACGCGACGGTGGTCATCGACAAGGCGACCGTCACCAAGGGCACCAAGGCGCAGGAGACCGACCGCTGAGCCACGGCCGGCGCCGCGTCGTTACGGGATTGGTCTCGCGCGGGATGCGGACAGCCGGCCCGCCGTTCGCCTATGTTGGCGTTGTGCAGGTGCGGGGGTGCCGGCGGCAGTCGCTTTCGCCCGCCGCCGGATCGGCCGGATCCGGTACCCCATCCCCTTTCCGGCCGCAGACAACTGTGGAAGACGCCGCCGGGCTGCCGGGCCCGCGGGGCGTCATGTGAGGAGGCGCTGTGAGCAGCGACCCATGGGGCCGGGTCGACGAGACGGGCACCGTGTACGTGCGTACCGCCGACGGCGAACGAGTCGTCGGCTCCTGGCAGGCGGGCTCGGCCGAGGAGGCGCTCGCCTACTTCAAGCGCAAGTACGAGGGCCTGGTCGTGGAGATCGGCCTCCTCGAGCGCCGGGTGCAGACGACCGACCTGTCCACGAAGGACGCCACCACCGCCATCGAGCACCTGCGCGCGCAGGTCACGGAGGCGCACGCGGTCGGTGACCTGGACGCGCTGACGGCGCGGCTCGACCGGCTGGTGGAGGCCGTCGGCGCCCGTCAGGAGGAGCGCAAGGCGGCCAAGCACAAGCACCAGCAGGAGGTGCGCGAGTCCAAGGAGGCGGTGGTCGCCGAGGCGGAGGAGCTGGCGCAGAGCGAGCAGTGGCGCGCGGCCGGCGAGCGGCTGCGGGAGCTGGTGGAGACCTGGAAGGGCCTGCCCCGGCTGGACCGCAGGAGCGACGACGAGCTGTGGCACCGCTTCAGCCACGCGCGCTCGGCGTTCTCCAAGCGCCGCAAGGCGCACTTCGCGTCGCTCGACGCCCAGCGCGAGGAGGCCAGGCGGCGCAAGGAGAAGCTGGTGGAGGAGGCGGAGGCGCTCTCCGGCTCCCGCGAGTGGGGGCCGACGGCCGCCCGCTACCGCGAGCTGATGGCGGACTGGAAGGCCGCCGGCCGCGCCCAGCGCGACCAGGAAGAGGACCTGTGGTCCCGCTTCCGCGGCGCGCAGGACGTCTTCTTCCAGGCCCGCAGCGAGGTCTTCGCCGAGCGCGACCACGAGCAGCGCGAGAACCTGACGCGCAAGGAGGAGCTGGTCGCGGAGGCGGAGAAGCTGCTGCCGGTCACCGACCTCAAGTCCGCCAGGGGCGCCTTCCGCTCGATCAACGAGCGGTGGGAGGCCATCGGGCACGTGCCGCGGGACGCGCGGACGAAGATCGAGGCCCGGATGCACGCCGTGGAGCGGTCCATCGGCGAGGCGGAGGAGGCCGAGTGGCGCCGTACGAACCCGGAGGCGCGGGCACGCGCCGAGGGCCTGACGGGGCAGTTGCAGGACGCCGTCGACAAGCTGCACCGGCAGATCGAGCAGGCGCGGACGCAGGGCAACACGGCCAAGGCCGACAAGCTGGCCCGTGAGCTGGAGGGCCGGCAGGCGCTGCTCGACCAGGCGCTCAAGGGCCTGCGGGAGTTCGGCGGCTGAGAGGGATCAGCCGGCTGACACCAGCCGGTACGTGACCGGGCCCCCGCCGTGCGGCGGGGGCCCGGTCACGTACGGGGACGGTGGCGGCGGTGCTCAGTTGTTCCGGGCGGAGGTGACGCGGTACACGTCGTAGACGCCCTCCACCTTCCGTACCGCCTTCAGTACGTGCCCCAGGTGTTTCGGGTCGCCCATCTCGAACGTGAAGCGCGAGGTGGCCACCCGGTCGCGGGAGGTCTGCACGGCGGCGGACAGGATGTTCACGTGCTGGTCGGACAGCACCCTGGTGACGTCGGAGAGCAACCGGGAGCGGTCCAGCGCCTCCACCTGGATGGCGACGAGGAAGACCGACGACTGCGTCGGCGCCCACTCCACCTCGATGATCCGCTCGGGCTGCTGCGACAGGGACTCGACGTTGACGCAGTCGGCACGGTGCACGGAGACGCCCTTGCCGCGGGTGACGAAGCCGATGATCGGGTCTCCGGGCACCGGCGTACAGCAGCGGGAGAGCTTGACCCACACGTCGTCGACGCCCTTGACGATCACGCCGGGGTCGTTGGCCGCGCGGCGCTTGCGGGCCTTGCCGGGCAGCGGCGGCGCCGTCTCCTCGATGTCCTCGGTGGCCGCCTCCTCGCCGCCGAGCGCCTGGACCAGCTTCTGCACCACGTTCTGCGCGGAGATGTGGCCCTCACCGATCGCCGCGTAGAGCGCGGAGATGTCGGGGTAGCGCATCTCGTGCGCGATGGTGACCAGCGAGTCGCCGGTGAAGATGCGCTGGATCGGCAGGTTCTGCTTGCGCATCGCCCGCGCGATGGCGTCCTTGCCCTGCTCGATCGCCTCGTCCCGGCGCTCCTTGGAGAACCAGGCGCGGATCTTGTTGCGCGCGCGGGGCGACTTGACGAAGTTCAGCCAGTCCCGGGAGGGGCCCGCGCCGGCCGCCTTGGAGGTGAACACCTCGACGGTGTCGCCGTTGTCGAGCGCGGACTCCAGCGGTACGAGCCGGCCGCCGACCCGCGCTCCTATGGTCTTGTGCCCGACCTCGGTGTGCACCGCGTACGCGAAGTCGACGGGCGTGGCGCCGGCGGGCAGCGCGATCACGTCGCCCTTGGGCGTGAACACGAAGACCTCGTTGCGGGAGAGGTCGAAGCGCAGCGCGTCCAGGAACTCGCCGGGGTCCTCGGTCTCCTTCTGCCAGTCGATCAACTGCCGCAGCCAGGCCATGTCGTTGACCTGCTCGGACTTGCTGCCCCTGCGGGTGCCGGCGCCCTGCTGGCGGGCGGCGCCGCCGGTCGCCTCCTGCTTGTACTTCCAGTGCGCGGCGATGCCGTACTCGGCGCGGCGGTGCATGTCGAACGTGCGGAGTTGCAGCTCGACGGGCTTGCCCTCGGGCCCGATGACCGTCGTGTGCAGCGACTGGTACATGTTGAACTTGGGCATCGCGATGTAGTCCTTGAACCGTCCGGGGACGGGGTTCCACCGCGCGTGGATGGTGCCCAGCGCCGCGTAGCAGTCGCGGACCGAGTCGACGAGGACGCGGATGCCCACCAGGTCGTAGATCTCGGCGAAGTCGCGGCCGCGCACGATCATCTTCTGGTAGACGCTGTAGTAGTGCTTCGGGCGGCCGGTGACGGTCGCCTTGATCCGGGCGCTGCGCAGGTCCTGCTGCACCTCGTCGATGACGACGGCCAGGTACTCGTCCCGCTTCGGGGCGCGCTCGGCGACCAGGCGGACGATCTCGTCGTACATCTTCGGGTAGAGGATCGCGAAGGCGAGGTCCTCCAGCTCCCACTTGATGGTGTTCATGCCCAGCCGGTGGGCCAGCGGGGCGTAGATCTCCAGCGTCTCTCGCGCCTTCTGCTCCTGCTTCTCGCGGCGCAGGTAGCGCATCGTGCGCATGTTGTGCAGCCGGTCGGCGAGCTTGATCACCAGGACCCGGGGGTCCTTGGCCATGGCGACGACCATCTTGCGTACGGTCTCCGCCTGCGCGGCCTCGCCGAACTTGACCTTGTCCAGCTTGGTGACGCCGTCGACCAGCAGCGTGACCTGGTCGCCGAAGTCGCGGCGCAGGTCTTCGAGCCCGTACTCGGTGTCCTCCACCGTGTCGTGCAGCAGCCCCGCCATCAGCGTGGCCGGGTCCATGCCCAGCTCGGCCAGGATCGTGGTGACGGCCAGCGGGTGGGTGATGTAGGGATCGCCGCTCTTGCGCTTCTGGCCGCGGTGCCAGCGCTCCGCGACCTGGTAGGCGCGCTCTATCTGGCGCAGCGTCGAGGTGTCGGCCTTCGGGTCGTTCCCGCGCACTATCCGCAGCAGCGGCTCCAGCACCGGGTTGTACGGGCTCTGCCGCTGCACGCCGAGGCGCGCCAGCCGGGCCCGCACACGGCTCGGGGAGCCGCCGCGGCCGGCCTGCCCGCCGCCGTGGCCGGAGGCGGGCTCGACGCGCGCCGGAGTGGCCGGCTGCGTCCCCCCCTCCGGCGGCGCGGTCCGGCGGCCCGAGCCGTTCTCGGCGGCCCGGGCGGGCAGCGGGCGGTCCGCCGCGCCGGACTGCCGCTGCTTCTCGGGCGGCGCCGCGGTGGACCGATGAGCCTCGTCTGGCAAGAGCACTCCTTGGCGGTGGACGGCCCGCGGGGAGATCCCCGGAACTGCCATGGTATCTGCCGTCGCGCCCCCACCACCCGGCAACCGCCTGACCAGGCCCCCGACCGGGCAGAACGCCGGCCGGGCGGCCTCTCCGGACGCGCCGGGGCCGGTGCGGGCCCCGGCGGCGGCTCAGACGGTGACGAGCGCGTCCAGCGGAGCCCCGGCGAGCGCCTGCTCGACGCGGGCCCGGCCGGCCAGGAAGCCCAGCTCCAGCAGCACGGCCACGCCGGTGACGGTGCCGCCGGCCCGCCGGATGAGCTGCACGGACGCCTCCGCGGTGCCGCCGGTGGCCAGCACGTCGTCGATGACGAGCACGCGGTCGCCGGGCTGCACGGCGTCGGCGTGTATCTCGATCTCCGCCGTACCGTACTCCAGGTCGTACGCCTGCCCGAGGGTGGCGCCCGGGAGCTTGCCCGCCTTGCGTACGGGCACGAAGCCGATCCCCGCGCGCACCGCGACAGGGGCGCCCAGGATGAAGCCGCGCGCCTCCAGGCCGACGACCTTCTGCGCACCCTGCTCCCGGCAGACCTCCGTCAGCGCGTCCGTGAGCACGGCGAACGCCTTGGCGTCGGCCAGCAGCGGGGTGATGTCCTTGAACATCACGCCCGGCTGCGGATAGTCCGGCACGTCCTGGATCCGGCTGAGCAGCAGCTCTCTGGTCCCCTGGGGCACGCTCACCGGCGCTTGCCTCCCGACCGGCCGCCGCGGCTGCCGGAGGGGCGGCCCCGGCCGCGCTGCCGGGACACCGGCTGCTGCCGGCGCCCTTCGCCGCGCGGGGGCCCGACGACGCCCTGGCCCGCGGGCTGCGGGGCGCGGGGGTCGTCCTCGGGGTCGTCGTCCTCGACGGCCGCGCCCGGGCCGTCCTCGTGCCCGCCAGGACCCTTCTCGCCGCGGGCGGCGGACCGGGCGTCGGAGGCGCGCCGGGCGGCGACCCGCTTGTTGTGGGCCTGTATGGCGGGGTCGCGCTCCTTGAAGTCGACCACCAGCGGGGTGGCAATGAAGATCGAGGAGTACGCACCGGCCGCGAGGCCGACGAACAGCGACAGCGCGATGTCGTTGAGCATGCCGCCGCCGAGCACGCCGCCGCCGATGAACAGCAGGCCGGCGACCGGCAGCAGGGCCACGACGGAGGTGTTGATGGACCGGACGAGCGTGCCGTTGAGGCTGCGGTTGGCCGCCTCGCGGTAGGTGAAGCCCGTCTGTTTGGTGATGTCCTTCGTGCTCTCCTTGAGCCCGTCGAAGACCACCACCGTGTCGTACAGCGAGTAACCGAGGATGGTCAGCAGGCCGATGACCGTGCCCGGGGTGACTTCGAAGCCGACGATCGTGTAGACGCCGACCGTGATCGTCAGGTCGTGGATCAGTGCGACGAGCGCCGCGAGCGCCATGCGCCACTCGAAGGCGATGGCGAGGTAGATCACCACCAGGACCATGAAGATCGCCAGGCCCTGCCACGCCTTGTTCGCGATCTGCTCGCCCCAACTGGGCCCGACGAGCTGGTCGTTGATGTCCTTGGCGTCGACGTTCAGCTCTTCGGCGAGCGCCGTCTTGACCTTGTCGGACTGCTGCGTCTCGATGCTGCTGACCTGGATACGGAGCTTCCCGCTGCCCAGCTCCTGGACGATCGCCTGGTGGCCCGAGGCTTCCTCGGCGACCTCCTGGGCCTGCGAGACCGAGGTCTCGGTCTTCGGGGTGGTGAAGACCGCACCGCCCTCGAACTCGATGCCCATGTTCAGGCCGCGGATGAAGAAGCCGGCCACCGCGATGATCGTGATGAGGATGGAGACGCCGTACCAGAGGAACCGCTTCGCGACGAAGTCGTAGCCGGCCTCACCGCGGTAGAGGCGGGCGCCGAGGGTGCCGAGGCGCGACATCTCAGACCTCCTTCGGGTTGACGGGACCGGCGGTGCGCGGGCGGCCGCGCAGCGGCGGCCTGGCTCCCAGCCGTTTGGGATCGAGCCCGGACCAGGGATGGCCGCTGGCGAAGAACCGCTTGCGGGCCAGGAGGGTCATGACCGGCTTGGTGAAGAGGAAGACCACGACGACGTCGAGGAGCGTGGTCAGGCCCAGGGTGAAGGCGAAGCCCTGCACCTTGCCGACGGTGACCGCGAAGAGCACCGCCGCGGCCAGGAAGGACACGAAGTCGGACACCAGGATGGTGCGCCGGGCCCGCGGCCAGCCGCGCTCCACCGCGGGGCGCAGCGTGCGTCCCTCGCGGATCTCGTCCCGGATGCGCTCGAAGTAGACGATGAACGAGTCCGCCGTGATGCCGATCGCCACGATCGCGCCGCAGACCGCCGGGAGGTTCAGCGCGAAGCCGATGCCGGGGCCGAGCAGGGCCATGATCGTGTACGTGAGGGCGGCGGAGACCATGAGGCTGACGACGGCCACCAGGGCCAGCCCGCGGTAGTACGCGACGAGGTAGATGATCACCAGCGCCAGGCCGACGGCACCGGCGATGAGGCCCGCCTCGAGCTGCTCGTTGCCGAGGGCCGGCGAAACGGTGGTGACCTCGGACTCCTCGAAGGACAGCGGCAGGGCACCGTACGACAGGACGTTGGCCAGTTCCTCGGCCGACTCCTGGTTGAAGCTGCCGGAGATCTGCGCCCGGCCGCCGGTGATCGACTCGTCGACGGAGGGCGCGGAGACGACCTCGCCGTCGAGCTCGATGGCGAACTGGTTGTTCGGCGGGGCCTGGCCGGCGAGGGTGCCGGTGACGTCGGCGAACTTGTCGGAGCCCTTGCCGTTGAACTCGAGCTGCACGATCCAGCCGGAGCCCGACTGGGCGTCGTAGGTGGCGGAGGCGTCGTCGACGTCCGTGCCCTCGACCTCGGCCGGGCCGAGCGCGTACTTGTACGCGCCCTCGCTGTCGCACGCGACGACGGTGTCGGTCGGCTTGGCGTTCTCGCCGATCTTGGTGCGCTCCTCGACGTCGGAGCAGTCGAGCGCGTCCAGCTTCTTCTGCACGTCGGCGGGGACCTGGCCGGTGGGCGCCTGCTCGGCCGGGGGCGTCTCGGCGGGCGGCGCCTGCGACTCGGACGGGCTGGGCGAGTCGTCGGCCTGGGCGAGGCCCTCGGACAGGGCGCGGCCCTGCTCGGTGGCGCCGTCGCTCGGGCCGGTGCCGTCGCTCGCCTCGTCGGAGGCGGTCTCGGACGGGGACGGCGAGGAGGAGGCGTCCTTGCCCTTGTCCTTCTCCTTGTCCCCGGACTCCGAGGCGCTGGGCGACGGCGACGGCGGCTCGTTCGCCTCGTACGACAGCACGGGGCGGAAGAAGAGCCGCGCGGTGGTGCCCACCTGCTCGCGCGCCGACTTCTGGTCGGTGCCCTTGGGGATGTTGACGATGATGTGCCGGTCGCCCTGGGTCTGGACCTCCGCCTCCTGCACCCCGAGGCCGTTGACACGGCGCTCGATGATGTTGACGGCGGTATCCATGTTGGTGGAGTTGATCGCGTTCTCGCTGCCCGGCTGGGACTTGGCCTCCAGCGTGATGCTGGTGCCGCCGGCGAGGTCGATGCCGAGACGCGGGGTGGTGTGCCCGGAGAGGAACATCCCACCGGTGAGCGCGGCGATCGCGGTCAGGATCAGCAGCAGGGAGCGCCAGGGCCTGCCGTGAGATCCCTGGGACCTGCGGCCCGTTTTGGGTGCTGCCACCTTCTCGATTCTCCTGTCCAGACACCGCGCGGCGGGGCTCGTCGCGCGATCACGAAGTGTAGCCCCGCGGTGCCGCGAGGCGAAAAGTGACCGGTCCCCCGTTCACCGCGGCCGGCGGCGCCTCCGCACCAGGTGCGGGGCCGCCGCCGAAGGGCCGCGGTCACTTCGCGGCGGAGCCGCCGTTCTTCTTTTCGTCCTCGTCGGTGGTGTCCGCTGCCCCGGCGTCGCCTTCGGCGTCGTCGGCCGCGTCCTTCTTGTCGAGGTCGATGCGGTCCGAGGTCTCCTTGCGGTCCTCGGCGTCCTCGTCACCGGCGTCGTCGGCGGACCCGGTCAGCGAGGAGGCGTCGTCGGGCGCCGAAATGTCCTCGTCGTCGAACTCCGGAGCGCCGTGCACGATGCGGTTGTATTCGGCGTCGTCGAGGACGGCGCCGATGGAGTTCTTCGCGTAGATCGCGTGTACTCCCGGGGCCACCTCCAGAAGGAGGGTGTCCTCGTGGACCTCCTTGACCGTGGCGTACATGCCGCCGATGGTCCGCACGCCGCTGCCCGGCTGCAATTGGTCCCGCATGTTCGTCATCTGGCGCTGCTTGTTCTTTGCCGAGCGGGTCATCAGGAACATCGCCCCGATGAGCACGATGAACGGCAAGAGAATCGTGATATCCACGGTGTCCGGGTTTCCTTCGTAGGACCGCGTTCGCCACGGCCTCGTTCTGGGGGGCGGGGGTGCCCTCCGGTTCCGGAAGGCGTCGGCGGAGTCTAAGCGAGTTCCGCCGTGTGAACAACGCCCAGCATGTCACCCGGGTTCCGTAACCGGCGACTCCCCGCGCCGCCGCGGTATCCGCGGGGGCACCCGCGCCGCCGGGCCCCCGGCACGCCGCGGCGGGCGCGCCGGGGCGCTCAGAACGCCGTCTGCTGCATGCCGCCGCCGGGCTGCGGGGGCGGGATGCCCAGGTGGGCCCAGGCCGCCGGGGTGGCGACGCGGCCGCGGGGCGTACGGGCCAGCAGCCCTTCGCGTACGAGGAAGGGCTCGGCGACCTCCTCGACGGTCTCCCGCTCCTCCCCCACCGCCACGGCCAGCGTGGACAGCCCGACGGGGCCGCCGGAGAAGAGCTTGAGCAGGGCGCCGAGCACGGCGCGGTCGAGGCGGTCGAGGCCGCGGCCGTCGACCTCGTAGACCTCCAGGCCGCGGGCGGCGATCTCGCGCGTGATCACGCCGTCGGCCTTGACCTGGGCGTAGTCCCGCACCCGGCGCAGCAGGCGGTTCGCGATGCGGGGGGTGCCGCGGGAGCGGCCGGCGATCTCGGCGGCGCCGGCGGCGTCCACGGAGACGTCGAGGAGGTGGGCGGAGCGGTGCAGGACGCGCTCCAGCTCGGCCGGCGAGTAGAACTCCATGTGCCCGGTGAAGCCGAAGCGGTCGCGCAGCGGCGGGGGCAGCAGCCCGGCCCGGGTGGTGGCGCCGACCAGGGTGAAGGGGGGCAGCTCCAGCGGGATGGCGGTGGCGCCCGGGCCCTTGCCGACGATGACGTCGACGCGCAGGTCCTCCATCGCCATGTAGAGCATCTCCTCGGCGGGGCGGGACATGCGGTGCAGCTCGTCGAGGAAGAGCACCTCGCCCTCCTGGAGGGAGGAGAGGATCGCGGCGAGGTCGCCCGCGTGCTGGATGGCGGGGCCCGAGGTGATGCGGATCGGGGCGGCCATCTCGGCGGCGACGATCATCGCGAGGGTGGTCTTGCCCAGCCCGGGGGCGCCGGAGAGCAGCACGTGGTCGGCGGCGCCGCCGCGCTGGCGGGCGGCGCGCAGCACCAGGTCGAGCTGCTCGCGCACCCGCTCCTGGCCGACGAACTCGGCCAGGTCCTTGGGGCGCAGCGCCGTCTCCACCGCCCGGTCGTCGGCGCCGGCGGCCGAGTCCACCAGCCGCGGGTCGGCGTCCTCCCAGGTCATCGTGGATCCGTCCGTCGTGGTTCGGTTGCTGTCGAGGTTCGCCGTACGCGCCCGGGGCCGGGCGCCGTCATCGGGCGCGGTTCAGGGTCTGCAGGGCGGCGCGCAGCAACTGCGGCAGGGGCGGGGGCGCGGCGCCGTTCTCCTCCGCCTGCGGGGCGACGGCGGCGACGGCCTCGTCGGCCTCGCGCGGCGCGTACCCCAGGCCGGTGAGGGCGGCGTGCAACTGCTCGCGCCAGCCGGCGGCCGCGGCGGCGCCGGCCTGCCTGCCGACGAGGCCGCTGCTGCCCAGCGGCTCGCCGAGCCGGTCCTTCAGCTCCAGCAGCAGCTTCTGCGCGCCCTTCTTGCCGATGCCGGGGACGGCGGTCAGCGTCTTCTCGTCACCGGTGGAGACGGCGAGGCGGAGCGCGTCCGGGCGGTGCACGGCGAGCATGGCCTGGGCCAGCCGGGGGCCGACGCCGCTGGCGGTCTGCAGCAGCTCGAAGACCTGGCGCTCGTCGTCGTCGGCGAAGCCGTAGAGGGTGAGGGAGTCCTCCCGGACGACGAGGGAGGTGGCCAGCCGGGCGTCGTTGCCGACGCGCAGCGTGGACAGGGTGTCGGGCGTGCACTGCACGGCCATGCCGATGCCGCCGACCTCGATGACCGCGGCGTCGGGGGCGAGGGCGGCCACGGGGCCGCTGACGAAGGCGATCATGCGGGGTCTCTCCGGATCTCGCGGTCCCGGGTCTCCGGGCGGTCCTGGCCCGCGCGGCCCGCGCGCGGGGCGCCCTGGCCGGCGGCGCTCCGGTCGGCCGGGCGAGCGGTGCGCCGCACGCCGGGGGCGGCGGCGCGGGCGGCCGTCGCCGCGCGCGGGGCTGCGCCCGCGGCCCGCGCGCGCAGCAGGCGGTCCTGGGCGGGGGCGCGCCACAGGTGGCAGATGGCCAGCGCCAGGGCGTCGGCGGCGTCGGCCGGCTTGGGCGGGGCGTCGAGCCGCAGCAGCCGGGTGACCATGGCGCCCACCTGCGCCTTGTCGGCGCGGCCGGAGCCGGTGACGGCGGCCTTGACCTCGCTGGGGGTGTGCAGCGCGACGGGCAGGCCGCGGCGGGCGGCGCAGAGGATGGCGACGGCGCTGGCCTGGGCGGTGCCCATCACGGTGCGTACGTTGTGCTGGCTGAAGACCCGCTCGACGGCGACGGCCTCGGGCCGCTGCGCGTCCAGCCACTCCTCGATGCCGCGCTCGATGAGCAGCAGCCGCTCGGGGGTCGGGGCGTCGGACGGGGTGCGTACGACCCCGACGGCGACCATCCGCAGCGCCCGGCCCGCCGCTCCGTCCACGACGCCCACACCGCACCGCGTGAGCCCCGGGTCCACTCCGAGCACCCGCACCGGCCGCCCCCTCTCGTCTGCCCGCGTACGTGTGTGCAGGCTACCGGCCGGCACCGACAGCGCGGCCGAAGGGCCCGCCGGATGTCGCCATCCTGCGGGCCCCTCACGGTGTGCGCGTACGGCTCAGGCGGTGGCCTTCTCCATGACCTCGTCGGAGACGTCGAAGTTGGCGAAGACGTTCTGGACGTCGTCGCTGTCCTCCAGGGCGTCGATGAGCCGGAAGATCTTGCGGGCGCCCTCCTCGTCCAGCTCCACCTGCATGGTGGGGACGAAGTTGGCCTCGGCCGAGTCGTAGTCGATCCCGGCGTCCTGCAGCGCGGTGCGGACCGCGACCATGTCGCCGGCCTCGCTGAGCACCTCGAAGGACTCGCCCAGGTCGTTGACCTCCTCGGCGCCGGCGTCCAGCACCGCGCCCAGCACGTCGTCCTCACCCAGCTCGCCCTTGGGGACGATCACCACGCCCTTGCGGTTGAACAGGTACGACACGGAGCCGGGGTCGGCCATCGAGCCGCCGTTGCGCGTCATGGCGACGCGGACGTCGGAGGCGGCGCGGTTGCGGTTGTCCGTCAGGCACTCGATGAGCACGGCCACGCCGTTGGGGCCGTAGCCCTCGTACATGATCGTCTCGTACTCGGCGCCGCCCGCTTCGAGACCGGCGCCGCGCTTGACGGCGCTGTCGATGTTCTTGTTCGGGACGGACTGCTTCTTGGCCTTCTGGATCGCGTCGTACAGCGTGGGATTTCCGTCGGGGTCGGCTCCCCCCTGCCGCGCCGCGACCTCGACGTTCTTGATCAGCTTGGCGAAGAGCTTTCCTCGCTTGGCATCGATCACGGCCTTCTTGTGCTTGGTGGTTGCCCACTTAGAGTGGCCGGACACAGCCCCGCTCCATTCCGCGTTCCGCGCATTCGACTAACCGGCAACGAACTCGTCGATCCTACCGGTGCCGGTCAGGCGGCCCGGCGCACCATATCCGCGAAGAGGGCGTGCACGCGGTGGTCGCCGGTGAGTTCGGGATGGAACGACGTCGCCAGCAGCGGACCCTGCCGGACGGCGACGGGATGCCCGCCGGCCTCCGCCAGCCGCTCCACCCGGGCGCCGGTGGACTCCACCCACGGCGCCCGGATGAACACGCCGTGCACCGGGCCGCCGGGGACGCCGGCCACTTCCAGCGGCACCTCGAACGACTCGTTCTGCCGGCCGAAGGCGTTGCGGCGCACGATCATGTCGATGCCGCCGACGGTCTCCTGCCCGGAGCGCGGGTCGAGGATCTTGTCCGCCAGCATGATCATGCCGGCGCAGGAGCCGTACGCGGGCATCCCCGACCGCACCCGCTCGCGCAGCGGCTCCAGCAGCCCGAAGGCGACCGCGAGCTTGGACATCGTGGTGGACTCGCCACCGGGGATGACCAGGCCGGAGACCTCCGCCAGCTCCGCCGGCCTGCGGACCGGCACGGCGTGCGCACCGGCCGCTTCCAGGGCGGCCAGGTGCTCGCGTACGTCGCCCTGGAGGGCGAGGACGCCGATGGCGGGGGCGGTGCCCATGGCTGCCGACCTCACCAGCCCCGGCCGGCGTAGCGCTCGGCGTCGTCCAGGGTGTCGAGGTTGATGCCGACCATGGCCTCGCCGAGGTTGCGGGAGGCGTCCGCGACGACCTTCGGGTCGTCGTAGAAGGTGGTGGCCTTGACGATGGCGGCGGCGCGCTTGGCCGGGTCGCCGGACTTGAAGATGCCGGAGCCGACGAAGACGCCCTCGGCACCGAGCTGGCGCATCAGCGCCGCGTCGGCGGGGGTGGCGACGCCGCCCGCGGAGAAGAGCACGACGGGCAGCTTGCCGAGCTTCGCGACCTCGGCGACGACCTCGTACGGGGCCCGCAGCTCCTTGGCGGCGGCGTACAGCTCGTGGCTGTCCAGGCCGCGCAGGGCGCCGATCTCGTTCTTGATCTGGCGCAGGTGGCGGACGGCCTCGACCACGTTCCCGGTGCCGGCCTCGCCCTTGGAGCGGATCATGGCGGCGCCCTCGGCGATCCGGCGCAGGGCCTCGCCGAGGTTGGTGGCACCGCAGACGAAGGGGGTGGTGAAGGCCCACTTGTCGGAGTGGTTGACCTCGTCGGCGGGGGTGAGCACCTCGGACTCGTCGATGTAGTCGACGCCGAGCGCCTGGAGGATCTGGGCCTCCACGAAGTGGCCGATGCGGGACTTGGCCATCACGGGGATGGAGACGGCCTCGATGATGCCCTCGATCATGTCGGGGTCCGACATGCGCGCCACGCCGCCGTCCTTGCGGATGTCGGCGGGCACCCGCTCCAGGGCCATCACCGCGACGGCGCCCGCGTCCTCGGCGATCTTCGCCTGCTCGGGCGTGACGACGTCCATGATCACGCCGCCCTTGAGCTGCTCGGCCATGCCGCGCTTGACGCGTGCGGTGCCGGTCTCGGGGGCCGACGACTGGGGGGCGGAGCTGGGCGTGCTGGACACGGTGGAACCTCGCTCGGTGATGGGTGCGGTGTGGATGTGTGGGTGGCGTACGGTGCGCTGCTTCCATCGTAAACACGTTCGGACGCCGGGCCCGAACGCGCGCCACCGTCAAGGAAACCCCAGGCGGGAGGGGTCGGGAAAGAGCCAATCGGCAAGCTGTGGCCGCCCGGCGGGCGGCGGGGGTCAGCTCGCGGGGGCGCGGTCGGTCAGCGCCGGCGGCGGCTCGTCGTCCATCTCGACCGCCAGCGGGAACGGCGCGTGCCCGGCCAGCCGGAACCAGCGCACCTTGCGGTGCCGGCGCAGCGCCCGCGCCGCCCGTACCGCGTCGTTGTGGAAGCGCCTCGCCATCGGCACCCGCCGCGCGGCCTCCGCCAGCTCGTGTACGGCCTCCTCGCCGCCCGGCGCCCCGCGCACCGCCTCCACCTGCTCCGGCGCCTCGAAGACCGCCCGCAGCGCCTGGCTCAGCTCGCTCTCGGCGACCTCGCGCTGGTCCTCCTCCGCCTGCCGGGCGGCGTGCGCGGCTTCGTAGAGCACGATCGAGGCGGCCGGGTCGAGCACGCCGCTGGTGGCCAGCTCCTGCGCCACCGAGGCGCGGCGCAGCAGTTGGGCGTCGAGGGCCGCCTTGGCGGCGTCGATGCGGGTGTGCAGCCGGTCGAGCCGGCCGGCGGTCCAGCTCAGGTAGACGCCGATCAGGCAGAGCCCGACGGCGACGAGCAGCAGGGTCAGGGCGGTCGACACGTCATGCCTCCCGGTCGCGGGTGGGGCCGAAGCGGGCCGCCCAGCGGCCGGCGCGCTCGTCCTCCGCCACCGACGCGGCGCCCTGGGTCACCGTCTCGTACACCGCCAGGATGTCCGCGCCGACCGTCGACCAGTCGAAGCGCTGTACGTGCCGGCTGCCGCGCTCGCGCAGCTCGGCCCTGCGGGCGTCGTCCAGCAGCAGCCCGGCCGCCCGCTCGGCCAGGTCCCCGGCGTCCCCGCGGGCGAACACCTCGCCCGCCGTGCCGCCGTCCAGCACCTGCACGAAGGCGTCGAGGTCGGCGGCGAGCACGGGCGCGCCCGCGGACATCGCCTCGACGAGGATGATGCCGAACGACTCGCCCCCGGTGTTCGGCGCGACGTACAGGTCGACGCTGCGCAGCAGCCGCGCCTTGTCCTCGTCGCTGACCATGCCGAGGAACCGCACCCGCTCGCGCACCTCGGGCGCCAGGTGCCCGGCGACCTCGGCCGGGTCACCGCGCCCGGCGACCAGCAGGCGGGCGTCCGGCACCCGCTCCAGGATCCGCGGGAACGCCTCCATCAGCACCGGCAGACCCTTGCGCGGCTCGTCGATCCGGCCGATGAAGCCCAGCGTGCGGCCCTGCCACTCGGCCTTGGGCCCGGCCCCCTCGAAGAAGGAGACGTCGACGCCGTTGGGGATGACGACGGCGTCGCCGCCCAGGTGCTCGACCAGGGTGCGGCGCGCGTACTCGCTGACCGCGATGCGCGCGCTGATCTTCTCCAGCGCGGACTGCAGGATCGGGTACGCGGCGATCATGCCGCGCGAGCGCGGGCTCGACATGTGGAACGTGGCCACGATCGGCCCCTTCGCCGCCCAGACGGCCAGCAGGGCGAGCGACGGCGCGGCCGGCTCGTGGATGTGCAGCACGTCGAAGTCGCCGTCGCGCACCCAGCGGCGCACCCGGGCGGCGGACAGGAAGCCGAAGTTGATGCGCGCCACGGATCCGTTGTACGGCACGGGGACGGCGCGGCCGGCCCCCACGACGTACTCGGGCAGCGGGGTGTCGTCGTCCGCGGGCGCGAGGACGGAGACCTCGTGGCCGGCGGCGCGCAGGTGCTCGGCCAGGTCCCGGACGTGGAACTGCACCCCGCCGGGCGCCTCCCAGGAGTACGGGCAGACGATCCCGACCCTCACCGCGACTCCAGGTCCGCCAGCCAGAAGCGCTGCAGCATGTGCCAGTCCTCCGGGTGCTCGGCGATGCCGGCGGCGAAGTCGTCGGCCATCGCCTGCGTCATCACGGCGGTCTTCTCGGCGCGGGTGCCGGTCGCGGGCACCTCGACGGGCGCGTGCACCCTCCCTTGCAGGACGGGAGAGTCGTCGTACCAGAGCGTGACGGGCAGCAGCAGCGCGCCGGTCTGCTGGGCGAGCAGCGCGGGTCCCGCGGGCATCCGGGCGGCGGAGCCGAAGAAGTCCACCTCGACGCCGGTGGCCGACAGGTCGCGGTCGGCGACCAGGCACACGAGACCGCCGCCGCGCAGCCGTCTGGCGAGGGTGCCGTAGGCGCTCGCGCCGCCGTGCGCGAGCACCTCCATGCCCAGGCTCTCGCGGTACGCGACGAAGCGGTCGTACAGCGACTCCGGCTTCAGCCGCTCCTGCACGGTGGTGAAGGGGACCCCCAGCTTGGTGGTGACCCAGGCGCCCGCCAGGTCCCAGTTGCCCATGTGCGGCAGCGCGAGGATCACGCCGGTGTCCCCGGCGAGGCCGTCCTCGAGGAAGTGCACGTCCCGGGGGTCGAAGCCGTCGCGGACGCGCTGCTTGCTCCAGGCCGGCAGCCGGAAGGACTCCATCCAGTAGCGCATGTACGAGCGCATGCCGGCCCGGCTGAGCGCGGCCAGCCGCTCGGGCCCGGCGTCCGGGACGACGCGGGCGAGGTTCGACGTCAGCCGCCGTACGCCCTTGCCGTCGCGGCGCCAGGCGGTGTCGGCGATGCGCCTGCCGAGGGCGTTGGCGGCGGGCTCGGGCAGCCGTTTCACGGCGGCCCAGCCCAGGCCGTACATCCCGTCGGTCAGGCGCTCCTTCACGCGCTCTCCTGGTCCGCCGACGCGGCCTCGGCCTCCGGGGGCGGGCCGCCGCGCGGCGCGGGCGGCGGCAGCGGGTCGGCGGCGTCCTTCTCCGCGGCTTCCCGGTGCACGGTCACCATCCGCTGGAAGAGCGTGACGGCGCTGCCCGCGGCGACCGCCCACAGCGCGATGGGCAGCAGGAGGTCGATGTGGGGGATGCCGAAGGTGCGCTCCATGCCCGCGAAGCCGGCGAGCACCAGCGTGATCACCAGCCGGTCGGCGCGCTCCATCAGGCCGTTGACCTTCACCGCCAGCCCGATGCTCTCGCCGCGGGCCTTCGTGTACGAGACGACCTGGCCGCCGGCGAGGCAGAAGATCGCCACCGCGCACAGCACGAGGTCGTCGCCGCCGCCCGCGTACCAGAGGGCGATGCCGCCGAAGACGGCGGAGTCCGCGGCCCGGTCGAGCGTCGAGTCCAGGAACGCGCCCCAGCGGCTGGAGCGGCCCGACTGGCGGGCCATGGTGCCGTCGATCAGGTCGGAGAAGACGAAGAGGGTGATGATCACCGTGCCCCAGAAGAACTCCCCGCGCGGGAAGAAGGCCAAGGCGCCCGCCATCACCCCGAGGGTGCCCACGAAGGTGACGGTGTCCGGGCTCACGCCACGACGCAGCAGCATCGCGGCGATCGGTGCGAAGACACGCGTGAAGATCGCACGCGCGTACTTGTTCAGCATGGCCGTCCCAGGGTCGCCGGTCGGCGGGCCCCCGCGGCTGGCCGGGGGACTCGTCGGTGGAAGTCGCTCAAGGTAGCGCAGCCATCGTAGCCAGCGCCCCGGCGGGGGCGCGCGGGCCGTAGGCCCCTGACCGGCGGCCCGTACGCACGTCCGGCCGGTGGCCGGTTCCGAAGCCGTCCGTGCTATGGACGGGGTCTGACCGCGGTGCAAAGCTCGAATGCACCGCACGTGTCAGACGGAGGCGAGACACATGGGTGACAAGGCAAACGCACACCCCGGAGCCGCCGGCAGGGCAGCGGCGGCCGCCCGGCCCTCCGACATTCGGAACGTGGCGCTGGTCGGCCATAGCGGATCCGGCAAGACGACGCTGGTGGAGGCGCTGGCGCTGACCACGAAGGCGCTCACCCGGGCCGGCCGGGTCGAGGACGGCGGCTGCGTATCCGACTACGACGAGATCGAACAGCGCCAGCAACGCTCGGTGCAGCTCTCGCTGGTCCCGGTGGAATGGGACGGCATCAAGATCAATCTGCTGGACACCCCCGGCTACGCGGACTTCGTCGGGGAGCTACGGGCCGGTCTGCGCGCCGCGGACGCGGCCCTCTTCGTCGTCTCGGCCGCGGACGGCGTGGACGGCGCGACCCGGATGCTGTGGGACGAGTGCGCGGCGGTCGGGATGCCGCGGGCGATCGTCGTCACGCATCTGGACGCCGCCAGAGCCGACTTCGACCAGATGACGGAGACCTGCCGGGAGGCGTTCGGCGGCGACGACCCCGACGCCGTGCTGCCGCTGTACCTGCCGCTGCTCGGCGAGCAGGCCGCGGACGGCCACGCGCCCGTGCACGGGCTGATCGGCCTGCTCACGCAGCGCGTCTTCGACTACACCTCCGGCGCCCGCGAGGACAGACCGCCTCGCGAGGAGGAGCTGCCGCTGATCGAGGAGGCGCGCAACCGGCTCATCGAGGGCATCATCTCCGAGAGCGAGGACGAGTCCCTCATGGACCGCTACCTCGGCGGCGAGGACGTCGAGGTCAAGACGCTCGTGCAGGACCTGGAGAAGGCGGTCGCGCGCGGGGTGTTCCACCCGGTGCTGGCCGCGGCGCCCGCCGCCGAGGGCGGCACGCAGGGGCTCGGCACGGTCGAGCTGCTGGAGCTGATCACCGGCGGCTTCCCCACCCCGCCGGAGCGCCGGATCCCCGACGTGACCAGCGTGCGCGGCGAGGAGCGCGCGGAACTGGCCTGCGACCCGGCAGGGCCGCTGGCCGCCGAGGTGGTCAGGACGTCCTCGGACCCGTACATCGGCAGGCTCTCGCTGCTGCGCGTCTTCTCCGGCACCCTGCGCCCCGACCAGACGGTGCACGTCTCGGGGCACGGCATGGAGGACCGCGGCCACGAGGACCACGACACCGACGAGCGGATCGGCTCGCTGACCGCCCCGTTCGGCAAGCTCCAGCGCCCGCTGGACGCGGCCATCGCCGGCGACATCGCCTGCGTGGGCAAGCTGAACGGCGCGGAGACCGGTGACACGGTCTCGGCCAAGGACGAGCCGCTGCTGATGGCGCCGTGGGTGATGCCCGACCCGCTGCTGCCGGTGGCCATCGAGGCGCACACCAAGCAGGACGAGGACAAGCTGTCGCAGGGCCTGGCGCGGCTGTGCGCGGAGGATCCGACCATGCGGCTGGAACAGAACTCCTCGACGCGGCAGTTGGTGCTCTGGTGCCTGGGCGAGGCGCACCGCGACGTGGCGCTGGAGCGGCTGCGCACGCGGTACGGCGTGCAGGTCGACTCGGTGGACCACAAGGTGTCGCTGCGCGAGACGTTCTCCGGCCGGTCGGCGGCGCGCGGGCGGCACGTCAAGCAGTCCGGCGGCCACGGGCAGTACGCCATCTGCGAGATCGAGGTCGAGCCGCTGCCGGAGGGCTCGGGCATCGAGTTCGTGGACAAGGTGATCGGCGGCGCGGTGCCGCGGCAGTTCATCCCGTCGGTGGAGAAGGGCGTACGCGGCCAGGCGGTCAAAGGCGTGGCCACCGGCTATCCGCTGGTCGACGTGCGGATCACGCTCGTCGACGGCAAGGCGCACTCGGTGGACTCCTCCGACGCCGCGTTCCAGACGGCGGGCGCGCTGGCGCTGCGGGAGGCCGCGGCGCAGGTGCAGATCCACCTGCTGGAGCCGGTCGCCGAGATCGGCGTGCTCGTCGCGGACGAGTACGTGGGCCCGGTGATGAGCGACCTGTCCGGGCGGCGCGGCCGGGTGGTCGGCACCGAGCAGGCCGGCGGCGGCCGGACGCTGGTGCGCGCGGAGGTGCCGGAGTTCGAGATCGGCAGGTACGCGGTGGATCTCCGCTCCCTGTCGCACGGCACGGGCCGCTTCGACCGCTCGTACGCCAGACACGAGCCGATGCCGCAGCAGTTGGCGGCGAAGATCCGTGATCGGCAGGCTGGCGAAGGTTGACCGCGGCTAGGCTGGGGCACATTGGTGGTCGGGCCCGCTTGCCCGCGGGCCCGGCCCCATCACCGGGGCGGACGCGCGGCGTTGGGGGCGGCAGTGGCAGGTTCTGAGGGGCTGGAGTTCGACTTCGCCCCGCGCGCACAGGTGCCGCTCTCGGGCGCCCAGGGTCAGACGGCGGCGACGCACGCGCTCGCCTCCACGGCGTACCGCGACAGCGCCGTCACCAAGCTCCTCGACGCCAACAACGACTGGAGCAAGTCGGACTTCAAGAAGGGCCGGCTCTCGCTCTTCGAGCCGAACCTGGGCGAGGCATTCGCGCGCGCCGTCACGGTGCGCATGCTCGCCGACGGCCGCAAGCCCCTCATCCAGTCGTTCGGCACGGAGCCGCAGGCGGTGCTGGAGCACTGCCTGGCGGCCAACCGCTACCGCAAGGAGCGCGACACCCGGCTGACCGTGGTGATGGGCGTCTTCGGGCTGCTCTTCCTGCCCGGGGTGCTGCTCTGGCTCGGCGTCTTCCAGCTCCGCCGCACCCTGGCCGGCGCGTCGGACAAGCGCGTCGGCGCGGTGGGGTACGTGCTGCTCGGCATCATCGGCGTCGCCGCCATCTACCTCTTCATCACGATGCCGCTCGGCGGCCTGCTGTACATCTATCTGCGCGGCCTGCTGGTCGCGCCGATCATAGGGTGGTTCTGGGCGAACCGGATCTGTGAGCAGTACGCCAAGGGCCTGCGCGAGCACTGGACGGCGCTGCTGTCCGGCGGCGGCCTCGGCGCCAAGATCCCCGAGGCGGTGCCGAGCAACCCCGGCGACGCCAGCGCGGAGCGGCTGCGGCTGGGCCTGGCGAAGCTGTCGGCGGAGCAGCACAGCAACGTCGTCTTCTACGCGGGCCCCAAGGGGATACTCGGCATGGGCACCCGCTGGGGCGCCTGGCACCTGGCGGAGGACCTCAAGCCGAAGGAGTCCGGCGGCGAGATCAACCCCTTCCGCAGTTGGGACATCGCCAAGGCGGTGCACGACCAGTTGCGCATGCTGGAGCGCACCCCGCTGCACACCGGCGGCTTCCCGGCACCCGCGATAAAGCACTGGATCGTCTCGCCGATAGGCGAGGGCGCGGGCGAGGTCGCCCGGCCCGGCGGCACGATCGTGGACGGCTATTCCGTACGGGACTTCGAGGTCCAGCGGATCTGCAACGAGCAGCAGTTCGGCGCGGGCAACCGGCACTATCTGGGCGTGCAGTTCACGCTCTGGGACGGCCAGTTGGTCATCACGCTGCTGGTCTCCGTGACCGTGCTGCACCAGACGCTGCGCATCGAGGTCACGGGGCACGCGCTGGGCCCGGTGCACCCGCTGTTCACCAGCAAGCCCAGCCGCGAGACGAAGACCGTGAGCGGCATGAAGTTCTGGGAGACCAAGGAGAAGCCGCTCCCCCTGGTCCGTACCCGCGAGGTGGTGCGGCTGGCCGCGCGGGCGCCGTTCACCTGGTATCCGCCGCTGCTGGACTACCTGGGCGGCAAGCTGAAGCTCCCCGAGCCCTTCGGGCTGCGGCACGTGTGGGCGGACAAGCCGTGGCGGCACCGCTTCATGGCGGACGACGCGCTGCGCGCGGCGACGCCGGTGCTGCGGGTGGTGCACCAGGCCGCGCTGCGGGTGCTGGAGGAGAACAACGTGGACACCACGAACTTCGCCGGCCGGTCGATGGCGCTCAGCGGGATGGTGCAGGGCGCGGAGCCGCGGCGGGCGGACGTGTACGACGCCTGACGGCGCACACGGCGCACGCGGGCGGGGGTTCTGCCCCCGTCACACCGTCACGCCGCCGAGGGCCGCGGGCGTCGCCGGGCGGGAGCTCCCGTCGTACGCCGTCCAGGCCGCGGTCAGCCGCTCGACGGCCTCGGTGAGCACGTCCCGCGGGGAGCAGAAGTGCAGCCGCAGATACGGGCCGCTGCCCCCGGCGGCGTCCACGCAGGCGCCGGGCAGGACGGCGACCCCGTGCCGGAGCGCGACCTGCGCGAAGGACACCCCGTCCCCGTACGGCAGCCGCAGCCACACCGTCTGCCCGCCGGGCACCGGCGGGCAGTCCCAGGAGGGCAGCAGCCGGGCCAGCTCGGCGCGCAGATGGTCGTGGGCGGCGCGCAGTTCGGCGCGGCGGCGGGCGAGCAGCGGTTCGTACGCGGCCAGCAGGGAGCCGGCGACGAGCTGCGCCGGCACGTCGGTGCCGAGGTCGTGGACGGCCTTCAGCCGGGCGAGCCGGGTGACGACCCCCGCGGGGGCGCGCACCCAGCCGATGCGCAGCCCGCCCCACACCACCTTGCTCAGCGACCCGACGCTGATGACCTCGGCGCCCTCCGCGGACGCGGCGAGCGAAGGCGGCGCGGCGCCCTCGAACGCGAGGTCCGCCACCACCTCGTCGTCCACCAGCGGTACGCCGAAGTGCCCCGCCGCCTCCGCGAGCCGCCGCCCGCGCAGCGGCGGCAGCACGGCGGCGGTCGGGTTCTGGTGCACCGAGCCGACGTACGCGAGCGCCGGCCGGTGCTCCGCTAGCGTCCGCACGGCGGCGTCCACGTCGATCCCGTGCGGCCCCACCGGCACGGGCCGCAGCACGGCGCCCGCCTCCCGGAACAGGTCCAGCGCGCCGGGGTACGCCGGCGCCTCGACCAGCACCGGGTCGCCGGGGGCGACGAACAGCCGGGTCAGCAGCGCCAGCGCCTGCTGGCCGCCGGTGGTGACGAGGATCTGCGCCGGGTCGGTGGGGATGCCGCGGGCGGCGTAGCGGGCGGCGACGGCGGCGCGCAGGGCCGGCAGCCCGGCGGGATGGTAGCCGAGGCCGGTCGCGGGCAGGGTCAGATCGCGGTAGGCGCGGGCGAGTTCGGGCGGCGGGCCGTCGGGGGCGGCGCAGCTCAGCAGGATCACGCCGTCGGCCGGCTCCAGCAGGTTGAGGAAGAGCGGGTTCGCGGTCTCCGCGGTGCGCCCCGGCACGAGCGCCGCCTCCGCGACGCGGGTGCCGCTCCCCTGCCGCCGTACGACGCGGCCCTCCTGGCGCAGTACGCCGTAGGCCGCGACCACCGTCGTGCGCCCCACGGCCAGCGCCGCCGCGAGCGCCCGCTCCGGCGGCAGGGCGGCGCCCGGGCGCAGCCGGCCCTCGTCGACCAGCCGGCGGAGCCGGGCGGCGAGCAGCACGTACAGCGGGCCGCGGCCGGCCGACCAGCGGCCGAGGGCGGCCACCAGGTCGGAGGCCCGCACGTCGTCGGTGTCCATGGCGGACCAATCTCCCGGAATTGGCCCTGTTCCGGCAACCCATTCGCCGCGGAGACTTTCGCCATGAGCGCCGACCTGCACCCCTCGACCCGTACCGCCCATCCGCCCGTGCCGGTCCCCGAGGGCAGCCGCCCGGTGACCGTGCCGATCCACCAGGGGCACGTCTTCTCGTTCGACTCCGCCGACGCGATGGCCGCCGCCTTCCACGACCCGGACGGCGCGTACCTCTACAGCCGCTTCGGCAACCCGACCGTCCGCGCGCTGGAGGAGGCCGTCAGCGACCTCGAAGGGGGCGCGGGCGGGCTGGCGTTCGCGTCCGGCATGGGCGCGATCAACGCCGTGCTGCTCAGCCTGCTCTCCGCGGGCGACCACGTCATCGCGCAGCGCTCGCTGTACGGCGGCACGTACGCGACGCTGACCGATCTGGCGGAGCGCTGGGGAGTGTCGGTCACGTACGTCTCCGGCCGGGACGCCGACGAGGTACGGGCCGCCTGCACGCCCCGCACCCGGGTCCTCTACCTGGAGACCATCGCCAACCCCACCACCGCCGTCACCGACCTGCCCGCGCTCCTCGCCGCCGCCGCGGAGGCCGGGGTCACCGGCGTCGTCGACAACACCTTCGCCACCCCGCTGCTCTGCCGCCCGGTCGAGCACGGCGCCGCCGTCGTCGTGCACTCGGCGACCAAGTACCTCGGCGGCCACGCCGACGTCCTGGGCGGCGTCGCCGTCTTCCGCGACGCTGAGCTGCGCCGCCGGGTCTGGGCGCACGCCGTCGAACAGGGCGCGGCGGCCGACCCGTTCGCGGCGTGGCTGACGCTGCGGGGCATGGCGACCCTGGCGCTACGCGTCGAGCGGCAGTCCGCGACGGCGCTGACGCTGGCCGAACGGCTCGCCGCCCACCCGGCGGTCGCCCGGGTCCGCCACCCGGGGCTGCCGGACCATCCGGACCGCGCGACGGCCGCCCGGCTGCTGGCCGCGGGCGGCGGGGTGCTGGCGTTCGACCTGGCGGGCGGCCGGGACGCGGGGCGCAGGTGCGTCGAGTCGCTGCGGCTGGCGCTGCTGAGCCCGTCGCTCGGCGACGTCAAGACGCTCGTCATGCACCCGGCCAGCACATCGCACCGGCAACTCGACGCGGCGGCGCTGGCGGCGATGGACATCGGCGAGGGCACGGTGCGGGTCTCGGTGGGCATCGAGCACCCGGACGACCTGTGGGCGGACCTGGCGCAGGCGCTGGCGAAGGCGGCGGACCCGGCATAGGGCGGGCGCCCCGGTTCCGAAGGACCGGAGCGCCTCCGGGGCTCACCCGTCGCCGCCCCCTCCCCCGCCACCGCCGCCGTCGAAGCCGCCGCCACCGCCGCCACTGACATCACCGCCGTCGAACCAGCCCCCGGCGGCGCCGCCGGGCGAGGAGCCCAGGTTGGTGGGCCACGGGTCGTCCCAGCCGCGGCTCGCGCCATCCGTCCCGCCCGTCCCGTACGGGTCCTGCACCGGGTGCATCGTGCCGAGGCGGATCAGCGCGTTCTCGTCACCCGCGCCGCACACCGCGCCGAAGAAGTGGGCCACCACCGCGTCCAGCGGGTCCGCGGTCTCGTACCGCACGTCCATCAGCGGCTCCACCGGCGCGTACCGCACCTCCCAGTCCTGGCGGCGGGTGAGCAGGGCCACCGGGCGCCCGCCGCGGAGCAGCCGGGACGACTCCACGTCCCGCCCCTCCAGCTCCCACTGCACCTTCACCGTCCGGAGCACGGCGACCCACCCCCGTACCGAGGAGTCGAGGACGGTGAGCACGGCCGGCCGCCCCGCCACGGTGACCGTCAGCGGCGGATTCCTCGTCTGCAGCTCCTCGTTGGTGAGGCCGGCCTCACCGCGCAGCCGCACCGCGGGTGTCCCGGGCGCGTCCTCGGCCCACACGTCTGCCCGTATCAGCCGCCGGTCGACGGCCACCGTCACCAAGCCGCCGTGCGGCCCCGCGGCGGAGCGCCGCGCCATCCACAGCGGCACGCCCTCCTCCTCGGCCCGCCGCCGCGCCGCGGTCACCTCCCTGGGCCCGCCGCTCAGCTCCACCGCCAGTTCCCCGAGGGCCCGGGCGAACGCCGCCGCCTGCCGCACCCGGATCACATGGGCGGAACCGGTCACGTGGATCAGCGGCACGACGCCCGGCCCGTTCCTGATCCGCGCCAGCTCGCGCTCCATCCCGCGGCCGCCGAGCCACTTCCCGCGCAGATACGCCTCGGCCATGGCCATCAGGTTCATGTCGCGGACCCGCACGCGCGGGCCCCGCCCCGCGGACAGCGTGTCCGTCGTCAGCCGTACCTTCGCCGCCCGCGGGTGCCACGATTTCTCCGCATAGACGACCGTCTCGTCACCCGACATCTGTGCCCCCCTGCACACCGTCGTGCCAGCGGTGGCCGAACCCCCCGCTTTCCGATCCAGTGTGCACGAAACACTGGAAAACTCACCCCGATCGGACGCCGCGATCGCGACGAGGCGGCCCGGACGGGCGGCGGCTAGCCCGCGGGCCAGGCGGCGGCGAGCATCGTGCGGGTGTCCGCGAGGAGTTGGGGCAGCACCTTGGTGTGGCTGACGACCGGCATGAAGTTCGTGTCGCCGCCCCACCGCGGCACCACGTGCTGGTGCAGGTGCGCGGCGATGCCGGCGCCCGCGACCGGGCCCTGGTTCATGCCTAGGTTGAACCCCTGGGCCCCGGACGCGGTGCGCAGGGCGGTCATCGCGCGCTTGGTGAAGACCGCCAGCTCCGCGGTCTCCTCGTCGGTCAGCTCGGTGTAGTCCGCGACGTGCCGGTACGGGACCACCATCAGGTGCCCGCCGTTGTACGGGTACAGGTTCAGCACCGCGTAGACCTGTGCGCCGCGGGCGAGGATCAGCCCGTCCTCGTCGGACTTCTCCGGGATCGCGCAGAACGGGCAGCCCTCGCCCGCGTCGGTGCCGGTGGGCTTGTTCTCCCCCTGGATGTACGCCATGCGGTGCGGCGTCCACAGCCGCTGGAACTGATCCGGGGTGCCGACCCCGAGCTGCTGCTCCGGCTCACTGGTCATGCTCAGCAGCATATGGCGTACGGCCCCGCCGACCGGGCGCCGGGCCCGGCCCGGCGCCCCCGGCCGCGCCGGATCACGACCCGGCGCGCTCCGCGACGGCGCGGGCCACCTCGTCGATCGCGTCGTCGATCGGCACGCCGTTGTTCTGCTCGCCGCTGCGGTAGCGGAAGGAGACGGCGCCCTTGGCGATGTCGTCGTCGCCCGCGATCAGCATGTACGGGACCTTGGCCTTCTGGGCGTTGCGGATCTTCTTCTGCATCCGGTCGGAGGAGGAGTCGACCTCGACCCGCAGCCCGCGGGCCCGCATCTTCGCCGCGACCTCCTGGAGGTACGGCACGTGGTCGTCGCCGATCGGGATGCCGACGACCTGCACCGGCGCCAGCCACGCCGGGAAGGCACCCGCGTAGTGCTCCAGCAGGACGGCGAAGAACCGCTCGATGGAGCCGAAGAGGGCGCGGTGGATCATCACGGGCCGCTGCCGCGAGCCGTCCGCCGCGGTGTACTCCAGGTCGAAGCGCTCGGGGAGGTTGAAGTCCACCTGGATCGTGGACATCTGCCACGTCCTGCCGATGGCGTCCTTGGCCTGCACCGAGATCTTCGGCCCGTAGAACGCCGCCCCGCCCGGGTCCATGACCAGTTGCAGGCCCTGCTTCTCCGCCGCCTGGCGCAGGGTCTCGGTGGCCTCCGCCCAGACCTCGTCGGAGCCGATGGACTTCTCCGGGTCCTTGGTGGACAGCTCCAGGTAGAAGTCCTCCAGGCCGTAGTCGCGCAGCAGGTTCAGCACGAAGGTGAGCAGCGAGTCCAGCTCGCCGGCCATCTGCTCCTTGGTGCAGTAGATGTGCGCGTCGTCCTGGGTGAAGCCCCGGGCCCGGGTGAGGCCGTGCACGACGCCGGACTTCTCGTACCGGTAGACGGTCCCGAACTCGAAGAGGCGCAGCGGCAGCTCGCGGTACGAGCGGCCGCGGGCGTCGAAGATCAGGTTGTGCATCGGGCAGTTCATGGGCTTGAGGTAGTAGTCCTGGCCCTCGTCGAGCTGCATGGGCGGGTACATGCCGTCGGCGTACCAGTCCAGGTGGCCCGACTTCTCGAAGAGCTTCCCCTTCGTCGCGTGCGGGGTGTAGACGAACTCGTAGCCCGACTCCTCGTGCCGCCGGCGCGAGTAGTCCTCCATCACGCGGCGCACGATGCCGCCCTTGGGGTGGAAGACCGCCAGGCCCGAGCCGATGTCCTCGGGGATGGAGAAGAGGTCCAGCTCGGTGCCGAGCTTGCGGTGGTCGCGCTTCTCGGCCTCGGCCAGGAACTCCAGGTGCGCCTTCAGCTCGTCCTTCGACGGCCATGCCGTGCCGTAGATCCGCTGGAGCTGCGGGTTCTTCTCGCTGCCGCGCCAGTACGCGGCGGCGGAGCGCATCAGCTTGAAGGCCGGGATGAGCCGCGTCGTCGGCAGGTGGGGGCCGCGGCAGAGGTCCTTCCAGCACAGCTCGCCGGTCTTGGCGTCGAGGTTGTCGTAGATCGTCAGCTCGCCGGCGCCGACCTCCGCGGACGCGCCTTCCGCGGCCTCGGCGGCATTGCCCTTGAGGCCGATCAGCTCCAGCTTGTACGGCTCGGCGGCCAGCTCCTCGCGGGCGTCGGCGTCGGTGGTGACGCGGCGGGAGAAGCGCTGGCCGCGCTTGACGATCTCCTGCATCTTCTTCTCGACGCGCTTGAGGTCGTCGGGGTGGAAGGGCTCGGGGACGTCGAAGTCGTAGTAGAAGCCATCCTTGATGGGCGGGCCGATGCCGAGCTTGGCCTCGGGGAACAGCTCCTGCACGGCCTGGGCCATGACGTGGGCGGTGGAGTGGCGCAGGATGTCCAGCCCGTCGGGGCTGTCGATCTCCACCGGCGCGACCTCGTCGCCGTCGGCGACCTCGTACGCGAGGTCCTTCAGCGCGCCGGCGACGCGGGCGGCGATCACGGTGCGCTCGCCGGGGAAGAGGTCGCCGGCCGTCGTGCCCGTCGTGACCACGCGCTCTTCCCGCTCGGCGGCATCGCGGCTGATGATCACACGGACGTCGGACACGGGGTCTCCTTCACGGGAACGGGGTGCCGCGCGCGGCGGCGGCACGGCGTGAATCGTACCGAGACAGGGGGGCGCACGGCGAAATCGGGCGTCGCGTGCGCGGACCTGTGCTCTCAGCCGTCGCCGTACGCCTCGTCCAAGAAGTCCAGGTGCTCGTGCGCCTTCGGCAGCCGGTCCCCCTCGGCGTCCGCCACCGGTACGGGCCGCACCCCCGACGCCCCGGTCAGCCGCCGGAAGCCGCCGCGGCTCTCCAGCATGCCGCTGAGCCGCACCGGGACGCCGGCCAGGTGCGCCTGGCCGGCGACGCGGTACGCCTCCTCGTCGAGCGACGTGCGCACCTCGGTGACGTCCGCGCCCGCGAGTACCCGCAGCCGCACCCGGCCCGGGCCGGTGGCTGCCGTCCGGCTGAGCCGGGTGACGGCTGCGGTGAGCCGGACCGGGAGGGAGGGCTCCCGGTGCCGGTAGCGCACGGCGGCCCGCTGCAGGGCCGGGATGTCGCCGGGGGTGAACTCCACCGGCTCGGGGGCGGCGGCGAAGCCTTTCGGCGGCGGGTGCGCGGGCGCCCAGGCCAGGGCGATGCGCACGCCGTCCGTGCCGCGCACGAGGGCGGTCAGGGCCTCGGCCAGCTCGTGGCACCCGCCGAGTTCGACGGCGTGGTCGAAGGCGTCCATGGCCCCGGTGGTGTGCTGCCTGTCCACCGCCTCGCGGGTGCCGCGCAGGGCGCGGAGCAGCGTGGTGGTGACCGCGCGGCTCTCCGGCGCGGGGACGAAGGCGGTGAGCCGGGCGGCGTGGGCGCCGGGGCCGAGCAGGGTCTGCTCGACGTCCCGCGCGGCGTGCGGGCGCAGCCGGGCGCCGTGGAAGCCCGCGGGGCGGCGGGCGGCGAGCGCGCCGGCCAGCAGCATGGCGCGGGCGGCGGCGGACAGCCGCTCGGCGTCGGCCCACCGGGCGGGCCCGGCGCGCCGCTCGGCGCCGTACTCCCAGCTCACCTCGTCGCTGGGCACGGCCACTGCGGTGAGCACGAGCGGGGCGGACGGCTCGGGGCTGCGGGCCAGCGCGGTGAGGGCTTCCGCGAGCAGGTCGGTGCAGTCGGGGAAGGCGCGGTCGGACGGTACGAGGACGCCGGCGCCGCCCGGTGCGTCGCCGGGCGGGGTGAAGCGCGCGTACCGGCCGGTGGAACCGCCGTGCCGGCGCCAGCCATGGCGGGCGAGGAGGGCGCCGAGCACGGCGGGGTCCGTATGGGCGGGGTCGGGCTCCGGAGGCTGCCGGTACATCGGGGTCTCCCTCCCCTGCCGGCCCGCGCGGTGCGCGCGGGCGGCGAAGACACGGATCAGTGCGTGGCAGGCAGGGTGGTGCGCGGCCCGTACCGGGACGTGCCGGTCGATGCCGCTGCCGGGGAAGGGCTGCACCGGGGTGCAGCGGGCAGCGGCAACGACCGCGTGCAGACAGGCGGTCTGCAGCGTCTCCGTGCACGCCGTCGCGGTGAGAGCACCGCGCCGCGGTGCGGTCCGCTCGGGGAGCGGGCCGCGCGGTTCCGGCCGGGTGAGGGCCATGGCCCAACTGCCTTCCACGCGCTGTCGGTAGCTGACGGGGGCCGGCCCCGCCACGGGCGGCCGAGGCGCGCCCGGCCCTCACTCTCTGTTGTCACCGCACCGGCTCTCCGCCAAACAACCATTGTTCGAACGGGGGGTGTTGGGGGTATCACCCGGTCGGGTGGGGACGACCCCACCGACCGTAAAACTCCAGGGAGTTGGGCTGATGACGCTCTGGTACGAGGGGCCGCTGGCCGCTTTCGACACCGAGACGACCGGCGTGGACGTGGAACGCGACCGGATACTCTCCGCAGCCGTCGTCGTCCAGCCCCACATCACCTCGCCGCCCCGCTGTACGTCCTGGCTCGTCTCCCCCGACGTGGAGATCCCGGCCGCGGCGACGGCGGTGCACGGGCTGACGCTGGCGCATCTGCAGCGGCTGGGCCGCTGGCCGGCGCCGGTGATGGAGGAGGTCGGCAAGGCGCTGGCGGCGCAGTGCGCGAGCCACGTACCGCTGGTGGTGATGAACGCCCCGTTCGATCTGACGCTGCTGGACCGCGAGTTACGCCGGCACCGCGCCTCCTCGCTGCCGAAGTACCTCGGCGGCGCGCCGCTGTGCGTGCTGGACCCGCTGGTGCTGGACCGGCACCTCGACCGCTACCGCAAGGGCAGCCGGACCCTCACGGCGCTGTGCGAGCACTACGGCGTGGAGCTGGCCGGCGCCCACGAGGCGGGCGCGGACGCGACGGCGGCGCTGCGCCTCGTACGGGCCATCGGGCAGCGCTACGCGGACCGGCTGGGCGAGTTGACCGCGCCGGAGCTGCACGTGCGGCAGGCGACCTGGCACGGCGCGCAGGCGCGCGGCCTGACGGCGTGGTTCGCGCGTACGGGCTCGGACGAACGCTGCGACCCGGCCTGGCCATTGCGCACGAGCGGCCTGGCGACGGTGGCGTGACCCGATTGACGTTGCCGCGTGCCCCGTTGCCGGGAAGCGGGGGTGCGGGGGCAGAGCCCCCGCCCGCGCGGCGGAGCCGCGCAGTAACGACGAAGGCGGTCTGCGTCCGTGCTTCTTGCGGACGCAGACCGCCTTCGTCGTTGTGGGCGATACTGGGATCGAACCAGTGACCTCTTCGGTGTGAACGAAGCGCTCTCCCCCTGAGCTAATCGCCCTGAAGCACCTTGGTGGCGCGGTCAGAACCATACAGGGCGGCGGGGTCGGCGTTCAAACCCGTTGCCGCGGGGAGGCCGAAGAGACCCCGTCCGCGCGACGCGGCCGCGCGGTGACGGCGACCGCGATGTCACCCGGCGTGAGCATCCCCGTATACCCCTTACCGGCCATCACCGACGCACCCTCCGCGCGCCTCCGTCACACTGCGCCCGATTCTCGTTACTCTCCGCATCCAGAGAGCGCAAACTATGCGTGCCCGAGAGTTCACCGGAACGGCCCTGCTCCGAGAACCCTCACTAGGCCGTACGAACTACGAAAAACATCGCAAAACAGTCAGAGGGGTTTACAACGCCCCGGTAGGTGGCATGTCGACTTCGCCGACGTGCGAATCCCCGAGCGCACACTGAGCGAAAGGCCCTGGCGCTTATGAACCACACGGTCAGCTGCGAGCTGCACCTGCGCCTCGTTGTGTCGAGCGAGTCTTCCCTGCCTGTCCCCGCAGGTCTGCGGTACGACACCGCGGATCCTTACGCCGTGCACGCCACCTTCCACACGGGCGCAGAAGAGACGGTCGAATGGGTGTTCGCCCGCGATCTGCTCGCCGAAGGGCTCCACCGCCCGACCGGCACCGGCGACGTCCGCGTCTGGCCATCCAGAAGCCACGGCCAGGGCGTCGTCTGCATCGCCCTCAGCTCGCCCGAGGGCGAGGCACTGCTCGAAGCACCCGCGAGGGCGCTGGAGTCCTTCCTGAAGCGCACGGACGCCGCCGTGCCGCCCGGGACGGAGCCACGCCACTTCGACCTCGACACCGAGCTCTCGCACATCCTCGCGGAGAGCTGAGCCCCTACGACCTCACCGTCCGTAGCCGTCAGCCTCGGGGAGACGGCCGGACCCCCCACCGGACAACCGCATCACGGCACCGCCGTCGTTCCACCGTGGGCGACGGCGGTGTCACGTTTTGGCTAGAGTCGGCGTCAGACCGACCAGGGGAACGCGCGGCCCGACCAGGGGAGCGGAACGGTGCTCATCAATCACGACACCCGGTGCGCGCTCGACATCGTCGTGGCGCTTCTGAACACCGACGCCGGGGACGGGGGACAGGAAAGGGACGTACTCGTGGACGTGGGGGCGCTCCAGGGGTTCGTCGACGAGCAGGAGATCAGCGGCCTCGAAGCGCTCTGCCGCTCCGATCTGGACGCGGTCCGTGCGGTACGGAGCGACCTCTCGGCCGTCTTCGCCGCCGAGGACGACCGGGCGGCGGCGGAGCGGCTCAACGCGATCGTGGCCGCCGCCGGCACCACGCCGCAGCTCACGGACCACGACGGCTACGAGTGGCACGTGCACTACTTCGCACCCGGCGCCTCCGTGGCCGAACACCTGGCCGCGGACGGCGGGATGGCGCTGGCGTTCCTCGTCGTCGCCGGCGAGCGCGAGCGGCTGCGCCGCTGCGAGGCCCCGGGCTGCGGCCGGGCCTTCGTCGACTACTCGCGCAACCGCTCCCGCCGCTACTGCTCCAGCCGCACCTGCGGCAACCGGCTGCACGTGGCGGCGTACCGCGCCCGGCAGCGCGAGGCGGCGGCGGAGAACGGGACGGGGAACGGGAACGGCGCGGGGAGCGGAACGGGCGACGCGGCCAAAGGCGGGACCGGGAGCGGGGAGGGGAAGGCGGCGGCCGGGGCCGCCGGCGGTGCGGCGCTCACCAGCCGATGAGGTCGTAGACCGAGGTGCCGAAGATCAGCACGCCCACGACGGTGAGGAAGAGCATCAACGGCGGCTGGGACAGGGCGAAGAGGCAGCCGCGGGGCTCGGCGGGGGCCGGCGGCCGCGGTGCGGGGGTGTGGTCGTTCATCTCGCGCAGATAATTGCGCAGGCAGGCATGCCCAAGTGGGCAACACGCCAGGAAAACCCGGCCTGTTCACGAAGATCGGCCGCGCATGATCAGTTCTTGTCGACAGAGATCGACTTCGCGGCTGCGCAGGGTAGTTCGGCGGGCCCGTAGCGTCAGATTCCGTGCTTCTTCAGGATCGCCTCGATGTCCGAGAAGTCCTCGTCCCCGGAGCCGGCGCCCCGGCGCCCCTTCGGCGCCGGCGCAGAACCGCGCGACGTGCCGGCCCGGCCCCCGCCGAGCGCCGGCTGCGACGCCGCGGGCGCTGCCGCAGGGGCGGACGCGGCGCCCCCGCCGGCCTTGCGCTTGGCGCGCTCGCCGGCGAAGCGCTGGGCGACCCAGAGCACGACGGCGACGGCGAGCACGCCGAAGCCGCCCCAGACCGAGGGCTTGAAGACGAGATCCGTAGCCCAGTCCCCGGTGGCCTTGCCTACCTTGCCGCCGAGCTTGACCAGCCCCGCCATGGCCAGGCCGACGGGCACCAGCGACAGGGCAGCGATCTTCGTCGCCCGCCGGAACCTTCGCCGGTATGCGGTCAACAGCGCGATCGCGAGCCCCGCCGCGGAGAGCGCGGCGCAGACCGTGGTGGTGAACATGCATCCATCGTGCACCGGAACGCGCCGCGATTGCCATGGTGCGGCACGGCATGGGGGACATCTCCGGGTCCGGGTCGTCCGCAGGACCGAGACGGCGCCACCCCCCGGGGCCTGGAAGACTGACGTCCATGGAGAACGATGTGAACGGTGCGCCCGTCCTCGACGTGTGGTGCGAGCTGCAGTGCCCGGACTGCCGGACGGCGCTCGCCGACCTGCGCACGCTGCGGGAGCGCTACGGGGACCGGCTCGACATCCGGCTGCGCCACTTCCCGCTGGAAAAGCACCAGCACGCGATGGCGGGCGCCCAGGCCGCCGAGGAGGCGTTCGCGCAGGGGAAGGGCTGGGAGTACGTCGAGGCCGTGCTGGCCGCGGCGGAGAAGTTCGGCAAGCGGGGCGAGCCGCTGCTGGTCGAGACGGCGCGCGAGCTGGACCTGAACGCGGCGGAGGTGGAGACGTCCCTGGTGGACGGGCGGCACTTCCTGATCGTGGACGCGGACGTCGCCGAGGGCAAGGCGATCGGGGTGACGGGGACGCCGACGTACGTCATCGGGGGCGAGCGCCTGGACGGCGGCAAGAGCCAGGAGGGGCTGCGCGAGCGGATCGAGGAGATCGCGGACCGGCTGCTGGCCGCGGCGGACTGAGGCGGGGCCGGGACTGCGGGGCCGAAGGCCGGAGGCGGGGGCCGGAGGCGAGCGCCCACCGCCCGGGCGGCGCCCGGGGTCCCGGGGCCGTGCCCCCGGCCGGGGCGCGGCGGGCCCGCGCCCGGGTCAGATCAGCGGCTTGCGCAGGTGGTACGCCGTGGGCGCGTAGTCCAGGGACTCGTACAGCCGCCGCGCCACCTCGTTCCACGCGAAGACGTGCAGGCCCAGCGTGGGCAGCCCCGCCGCCAGGCACTCGCGCTCCGCGGCGAGCATGAGCGTCCGGCCGTGGCCCCTCCCCCGGTGCTCGGGCGAGACGGTCACGGCGTAGACGTACCCCCCGGTGGCGATCCGCGGCTTCAGCGCGATCCAGATCGTGCCCACCCCCGCCCCGTCGTGCTCCAGGACGCGCAGCGCCACGTCCGGCGTGGCGGCGCCCGCCGGCAGCAGCGCGTCCTGGGCGGCAGCGGCACGGCTCCGCGCCTCGTCGGGCGGCGCCCCCTCGTCCAGCCAGCGGCGCGCGTACGACTCCACCTCCGCCGCCCGCCAGCCCGGGTACTCGCCCGCCGCCATCGGCCGCACCGCGGAGCCGGGCGGCAGCTCGGGCGCCGCCGCCAGCTCCTTGGCCATCGTCCGGCCCGTCTCGGTGTAGCCGAGCGCCGCGGCCAGCCGCAGGCCGACCTCCGCGCGCGGGTCCAGGCTGAGCAGAATCTCCCGGCAGCCCCAGCCCCGCAGCACCTCCTCGGCCGCCAGCGCCGCCACCGTGCCCCGGCCGCGGCCGCGCTCGGACTGCTGGATCCGCAGCGTGCGCACCCGCCCGGTGGCGGGGCCGGGGCGCGGGTCGGCGGTCAGCTCGACCTCGCCGACCGGGCGGCCGTTGACGCACACGGCGAAGGCGCGCGTACGGCCGCCGCCCGGCTCACGCCGCTCGGCTCCGGCCGGGCGCAGATGGGTCGTCATCGCTTCCCCTTCGTCCTCGGACGCGCGGAGTCTGCCGGTGGCCAGGACCTTCCACGGGTCGGGCCTACGGGTCGACGTCCGCCGCCGACCGCTCCGCGAACACCTGCATGGCCTTCGCCGCGACCGGACCCAGGGCACCCGGCAGTGTGCGGCCGTCGAGGCGCCGTACGGCCTGGACGTCGCGCAGCGAGGACGTCAGGAAGACCTCCTCCACCTCGCTGCCCTCGGCGAGCACCGAGAACGGCAGGTCCGTCTCCCGGGCGCCGGTCCACTCCAGCACCAACTGCCGGGTGATCCCGGCCAGGCAGCCGGAGGCGAGCGGCGGGGTGTGCAGCTCGCCGCCGAGGACGACGAAGACGTTGGAGCCGGTCCCCTCGCAGAGCCGGTCGCGGGTGTTGGCGAAGAGCGCTTCGCTGGCGCCGCCGTCGTGCGCGCGGGCGAGCGCGACGACGTTCTCCGCGTACGAGGTGGTCTTCAGCCCCGCGACGGCCCCGCGCTCGTTGCGCGTCCAGGGCACGGTGACGGCGTCCGTCTCGTCCGGCCGCGGCGCGGCGGCGGCCAGGGCGACGACCAGGGTGGGACGGCTGTCGTCCGGGTCGCTGCGGTGGGAGGACAGCGGCGCCGAACCGCCGGTGTACGTGATGCGCAGCCTGCCGTGCGGCACGGGCTCCGCGGCCAGCACCTCGGCACAGGCCCTGCGCACCTCGTCGAGGTCGGGCTCGGGCAGGCCGAGGCCGCGGGCGGAGCGGGCCAGCCGCTCCAGGTGCCGGGTGAGGGCGAAGGCGGTGCCGCCGGTGGCCTTCAGTGTCTCGAAGACGCCGTCGCCCACGGTGATGCCGTGGTCGAACACGGAGACCCGGGCGTCGGCCACCTCGCGCAGCCCGCCGTCGAGCCAGACCTTCATGGGCGTACGGTCCCTTCACTCGTGACTTCCGCTTCCGACGCTACCGCGAGCAGCCGGGATGCCTTCAACTCGGTCTCCCGCCACTCGCGCTCCGGGTCGGAGCCCCAGGTGATGCCCGCGCCGGTGCCGAAGCGCAGCGCGGGGCCGCAGGAGGCGGCCCGGTCGATCCAGAACGTGCGGATGCCGACGGCCAGTTCACCGGTGCCGCGGTCGGCGTCGACCCAGCCGACGCCGCCGCAGTACGGGCCGCGGGGGGCGGTCTCCAGCTCGTCGATGATCCGCAGCGCGCTGCTCTTCGGCGCGCCGGTGATGGATCCGGCCGGGAAGGTGGCGCCGATCAGCTCCGCCCAGCCGGCGCCCGGGGCCAGCTCGCCGCGGACGGTGGAGACGAGGTGGACGAGGCCGGGGTGCTCCTCGACGGCGCAGAGGGCGGGCACGGTGACGGAGCCGGGGGTGCAGACGCGGCCGAGGTCGTTGCGCACCAGGTCGACGATCATGACGTTCTCGGCGCGGTCCTTGGCGGTCAGGTCGGCGGCGGTGCGGCCGGTGCCCTTGATGGGGCCGGACTCGACGGCGCGGCCGGCCCGGCGCAGGTACAGCTCGGGCGAGGCGGTGGCGACCTCGACGCCGTGCGCGGGCAGCCGGACGACGCCCGCGTACGGGGCGGGGTTGCCGCGGGCGAGCACGGCGGCGAGGGCGTCGACGTCGGCGGCGTCCGGGGCGGGTCCCGGGAGCGGGGCGGTGAGGACGCGGCACAGGTTGACCTGGTAGACGTCGCCGGCGGCGATGCGCTCCCTTATGCGGTGCACCCCGGCCACGTAGCCGGCGCGGTCGAGGGAGGTCGTCCAGCGCGCGGCGCCGGGGCCGCGCCAGCGGTGTGCGCGGGCGGCGGGCGGGTGCGGCTCCGCGCGTACGTCGCCGAAGCGCGCGCACACCGTCCGGCCCTCGTACCCGGCGACGACGGCCCACCAGCCGGCGGAGTCGAGCGCGGCCGGGTCGTCGGTCACGTCGCGCAGGTCGGAGGCGACGAGACCGCCGAAGCGGGCGAGCGGGGCGAGGCGGGGCACGCCGCGAGTCTATGGCGGCCGGCGGACACCGGGCCCGGGGCGGGTGGGGCTCCGGCAGGGTCACGCCCGCGGGCGGGGACGGGGGCCGGGGCGCGGGCCGGGAGGCGGGCCGGACGCCCGCGCGAAACCGAATTTGAGCTGGCCCCGGAATCCGCTAAGGTTCATGACTACCGGAAGCGCCTCACCGGCGCCTTCGGAGCACGACCGGCGGACGTAGCTCAGTTGGTAGAGCATCACCTTGCCAAGGTGAGGGTCGCGAGTTCGAATCTCGTCGTCCGCTCGATGGGGGTCTCACGGACCCCCGCTGGTGGAGTGGCCGAGAGGCGAGGCAACGGCCTGCAAAGCCGTCTACACGGGTTCAAATCCCGTCTCCACCTCGGACGATTAGCTCAGCGGGAGAGCGCTTCCCTGACACGGAAGAGGTCACTGGTTCAATCCCAGTATCGTCCACCACCCGACGGCGACCCATGCCCGCGCCCGCCGCGCGCATGGGTCGCCTTCGTCGTTGGCGCCCGGCGGTGGCGCACCCGTCCGAGACCTGGCACGAAAGCGATGTGCAGGGATCGGTCATGACAGATAGTGTCAGAATATGAACGACCGTGCTGCCATTGTGTTCCGTGAAATACCCGAAAGTGACATTGACCGGGCTCAGGAGCTGGCCTATCTGGTCTTCCATGAAAAGCCCGAGGACGAACTGCGCAAACGCCATCACGAACTCCTGGCGGGCTGCCTGCGCATCGGCGCGTACGACGCGGACACGCTGGTCGGCATGGTCGCCGCGCTGCCGTTCACGATGGCCGTCCCCGGCGCCGAACTCCCCTGTCCCAGCCTGACGTTCGTCTCCGTCGCGCCGACGCACCGGCGCCGCGGGGTGCTCTCCGGGATGATCGCCGAGCTGTTCGCGCGCTGCCCGGCCGAGGGCTGGCCGATGGCGGCGCTGTGGGCCTCGGAGACCGCGATCTACGGGCGGTTCGGCTTCGGCCCCGGCACGTACGGCGCCACCGTCGAGATCGACTCCCGGGAGGCGCTGCGGCTGCGGATCGCCCCCGACGAACGGCCATTGCGGCTGGTCGACCCGGCCGCGGCGCCCGCGCTGCTCGGCCCGTACTACGACCACACTCGCACCGCGCGCGCCGGCCGGCCCGAGCGCAGCGAGGAGTGGTGGGCCAAGGAGTGGATGGCCGAACAGGACCCGGACGACGAGGACTTCTCCCGGCCGCGCGTCGTCGCCCTCGGCGATCCCCTCGCCGGTTACGCCGTCTACCGCACGAAGGACAGCGACAGCGACCGTCCGGAGACCTCGGGCCTGGTGCGGCTGGACGAGCTGGAAGCCGACACCCCGGCCGTTTCCGCGGCCCTGTGGCGCTATCTCGCCTCCCTGGACCTGACCGGCACGGTACGCGCCTGGGGCCGCCCGCTCGACGACCCGCTGCTGCTCTTCGCCGCCGACCGCGACCAGGTACGGGTCACGAGCACGTTCCCCGCGCTGTGGGTGCGGCTGCTCGACGCCGGCACGGCCCTGCGGCGCCGCTCGTGGGCCGCCGCGGCGGACGTCGTGCTGGCGGTGACCGACGCGGCGGTGCCGGCCAACGAGGGCACGTTCCGGCTCACCGTCGCGCCCGGCGCCCCGGCCGCGTACGAGAGCACCGACGCGGCGCCGGACCTCACCGTCGACATCCGCGACCTGTCCGCCGCCTACCTCGGCGGCACGAGCCTCGCCGCCGCCGTCCGCGCGGGCCTGGCGACCGAGCACACCGCGGGCGCCACCGACGCGCTCGACACCGCGCTGCGCACGCCGCTGCTGCCGCACACGGTCGAGGAGTTCTAGCCCGGCGCGCCCGAAGGGGCGTACGTCCGGAGGCGGTTGCACCGCGGCCGCCCGGTCCCCCGCGGGACCGGGCGGCCTCTTGTGGTGCCTGCGAAAGGTCTGGACAAACAGGCGGGCCCGTGCTGTGGTGGCAGCGCACCGACTGAGAGCGCTCTCAACCATCTGTGTTCCACCCCCACTCGACAGAGGGAACCGCAGAAAGGTCACCGACGTGAGACGCACCTTCGGATTAAGGCTCGGCCTGTCCGCACTCCTGCTCCTCAGCACCTGGGGCGGCGCCGCCGCCCTCGCCCCCGCCGCCGGCGCGGACTCCGCGCAGGAGCTCTCCCCCGGCCTGGCCCGCGCACTCCAGCGCGACCTGGGCCTCACCCCCGACCAGGCCCGGGAGCGGCTGGCCGACGAACGCCGGGCGGGCGAGACCGAGAAGAAGGCCGAACGCGCGGCCGGTGCCGCGTACGCCGGCTCCTGGTTCGACGCGGACAGCGGCCGGCTCACCGTCGCCGTCACCGGCACCCAGCGCGCGGACGCGGTCCGGGCGACGGGCGCCGACGTGCGCGTCGTCGAGCACAGCGGCGCACGGCTGGACGCGACGATGAAGCGCCTGGACGCGCTGTCCGCCCCCGCCGGGGTGGCCAGTTGGCGCGTGGACGCACGCGCCAACAACGTCCGGGTCGACGTCGTCGCCGGCCACCGCGGCGACGCCGCGGTCCGCTCCTTCCTCGAACGGGCCCGCGCCGCCGGCCCCGTCGAGGTCGGGACGGTCGCCGAGGCGCCGGGCACCTTCGCCGCCGGCACCGTCGGCGGGGACCCGTACTACACGGGCAACGTCCGCTGCTCCATCGGCTTCTCGGTGCACGGCGGCTTCGTCACCGCGGGCCACTGCGGCGGCGCCGGCCAGGGAGTCAGCGGCTGGGACCGCTCGTACATCGGCACCTTCCAGGGCTCGTCCTTCCCCGACAACGACTACGCCTGGGTCAGCGTCGGCAGCGGCTGGTGGACCGTCCCCGTGGTCCTCGGCTGGGGCACCGTGCCCGACCAGCTCGTCCGCGGCTCCGCGGAGGCCCCGGTGGGCGCCTCCATCTGCCGCTCCGGCTCCACCACGCGCTGGCACTGCGGCACGCTGCTGGCCAAGAACGAGACGGTCAACTACAGCGGCGGCGCCGTCGTGCACCAGCTCACCAAGACGAGCGTCTGCGCGGAACCCGGCGACTCGGGCGGCTCGTTCATCAGCGGCGACCAGGCGCAGGGCGTCACGTCCGGCGGCTGGGGCAACTGCAGCGGCGGCGGCGAGACCTGGTACCAGCCGGTCAACGAGATCCTCGGCCGCTACGGGCTGACGCTGCACACCGCGTAGGGCCCGTCGGCGATCCCGCGGCTTCGGCCCGGGTGACCGACGGCAGGTCCGCGCGCGACCGCAAAGCCCCGTGGCACCGGCCCCTCGCCGGTGACCGCAGGCCCGTGCCGCCCGCCCGCCGGCGGGTGGCACGGGCCGTACGGCAACGCGATGATCATGGACTTGCGATGGCGGTCGGCGCGTGGAAGTATCTAGCCGCAGAAAGCCCGCGCGGTTAGCTCAGCGGGAGAGCGCTTCCCTGACACGGAAGAGGTCACTGGTTCAATCCCAGTACCGCGCACAGCAGAAGGGCCGGAGCGGACGCTCCGGCCCTTCGCCGTGTGGTCGCGCGTACGGCCCCCGCGGGCGGGGGCCGTACGGCCGCGGCCGGACCGTGGGTCAGACGATCAGGACGAGAACAGCATGCGGGAGAAGCCGCCCTTGCGGTGGCCGTAGTGACCGTGGCCCCCGTGGTGGCCGCCGCCGTGGTGGCCACCGCCCCAGCCCGGGGCCTGCTGCGGGTAGCCGCCCTGCGCGGGCGGCGGCGGGGGCGGCGGGGCCTGCTGTGCCCACTGGGACTCGAGCCGGCTCAGGGTCTCCAGCTCGCCGTAGTCGAGGAAGATCCCCCGGCACCCGCTGCACTGCTCGATCTGCACGCCGTTGCGGTTGTACGTCTGCATCGGCGCACGGCACTTGGGACACTGCATGGTCGCCCTCAACTCCTCGAACTCTTCCGCCGCCACGGATGACGGACGGCGGCCATGGCTGCACAGCCTACGATGCGCCGCGCGGCTCCGTCCCGTCCTCCATCGCGGCGATACGCGCGCAGGCGGCGAGCAGGTCGTGGTCGGTGTCGTCAAGGGGCCGTGTCCCCGTCGCGGCGTCCACGAGGGCGCGGGCGGCGAGCTGCACGGTGAGGGTACGGGCCGGCACGTCGACCTCGGGCGGCCAGAGGTCGTCGCCCGGGGCGACGGCGGGGCCGCGGGCGGCGCGGTAGCCGGCGAGGAAGGCGGCCCAGTTGGCGGCGGGGATGAGGCCGGTGGCGTAGCCGGCGGCGGGCCGGGCGAGGTCCCAGGCGGGCTCGCCGAGACCGAGGTCGTCGACGTCGATGAGGTGCCAGGGGCCGTCGGGGGCGGGGTGGCGCACGAGTTGACCGAGGTGGAGGTCGCCGTGGCAGAGGAGGGAGCGGGGCTGGGCGCGGGGCTCGTCGTCCCGGGCCCAGGCGGGCAGCCGCGCCCAGGCCCGGAGCACGACCGCGGCGGCGGCGCGGTCCGGCGCGGGGGCGGGGTGGGGGTGGGGGCCGGGGGCTGGGCCGGCGGGAGCGGGGTCCGGGGCGGGGGTGCTGTCCGGGGCGGGGACGCGCTCCGGTGCGGGCGGTGGCGGCGCGGCCGCGCGGGTGCGGTCCGGCGGCGGGCCGGAGTCCGCGGGGGCGGAGTCCACGGGGGCGCGGGGCGCGGGGGTGCGGCGCGCAGGGCTGGTCAGTGTCGCGCGGAGGGCCGCTATGGCGCGGGCCGCGTTCGCAGGTCCCGACATCGGCGGCAAGGGGTCCGGCAGCCGGTCCGCGGGCACCGCGTGCAGCCGGGCGATCAGATCCCCCGCCTCCCGCCACGGCGCCGCCTCCGGGGCGTCCGGCGCCACCGGGGGCCCGTACGGCCAGCGGCTCACGTACCGGCCGTCGACGGGTCCCGTCAGTCCGCCGAGCGGCGCCAGCAGGATGCCCGCGAGCAGCGGATGCGCGGCCACCCGCAGCCGGACGGCGAGGGCGGCGGGGCCGAGGCGCGGGGCGTGCGCCTTGAGTACTGTGCCCCCGCTGCGTACGACGGTCACGTCCGCGCGGTCGACGATCACCGCGGGCTCGCCGGCCCCCCGGCTCAGCTCCGCCAGCCGGTCGACGAGGCGTACGCGCACCGGCTCATCCTAGGCCCGTACCGCGACGGCCTGCCTGAACGGGACGGGACCGGTACGGGCAACCGCCGAGGCGAGGTGCCTCACGGCCGCGGGCGGCGCCGCAGGTGTCCCCGTCACGTACGTCCCCGGAAAACGCGTAGCCCGGGCGTCTCCCCAGACGCCCGGGCGTACACGTCCGTCCGCCGCACCCCCGTCCCCACGGGGCTGAGCCGGCTGTCCCCGGCCCGGGCCGCTCTCCCGGGCCTGAAGGGGCTAGTGCCCCATCATTCCGGCCACGGACGACGCATGTGTGATGACCGCTTCCCACCCGCCGAAGAGGACGGTGAGCACGATCGCCAGGGGCAGCACCATCGCGAGTGCGACCAGCGGGTGCCTGCGCTCCGACGGCTGTGCGCCGAACGCGGCGAGCGCCCCTGCGACGGCCTTGGGCCGTGCGGCGTGCTCCGCTGTTCTCTCCATGGCTGCTACTCCTGTGTTGGGGCGGCGGGCGTCCGACCTCGGGGGACGAGTGCTGCGCCCGCCGCTTGACGACAACATTAGGGAAATGATCGGCACGGGTCGTCATGCCCGCGTATCGATTGCCTGGCCTCCCGGAGGATGACTGCGGCGCGAAGTCGCTACTCCCATGGGTGGAGACCGCGTACTACGTCCCAGGGTCTTCCCCGAGAGGGACCTCGCCGTCCGTACGCGGCACGGGATGCTCCACCAGGGCGAGCACCCTGGTGGCCATGAACCGCGCCGTGCGCACCACCGAGCCGCTGCGCGTCACCTCGCTCACCTCGACCACGCCCCTGCGCACCGACGTCTCGACCCTCCGGCCGGCGCGCGAGGCCACCACCTGGTACGTCCGCGTCGTGTCCCCGGCGTCCACGACTATCTCCACTCGATCGCCCTTCACCTGTCCCGCATCCCCCTTCGTAGGGGCCGCACTTGGGCCCGGCCATACCTCCAGGATCCCACCTGGGACTGACAATTCGGCCCGCCGCACGGCGCCCTGCCAGCGCGAGCGGCGGTCAAGTCCGTAAGCTGTGCACGGCAGACAGACCGGGCAGCGGGGATGGTTACGGCATGGCGATGATGCGGCTCCGTCGGGAGGATCCGCGTGTCGTCGGCTCGTTCCGGATCCACCGGCGGCTCGGCGCGGGCGGCATGGGCGTGGTCTACCTGGGCTCCGACCGGCGCGGCCAGCGGGTCGCGCTCAAGGTGATCCGGCCGGATCTGGCGGAGGATCAGGAGTTCCGGTCGCGGTTCGCCCGCGAGGTCTCCGCTGCCCGGCGGATCCGCGGCGGCTGCACGGCGCGGCTGGTGGCGGCCGATCTGGACGCGGACCGGCCGTGGTTCGCCACGCAGTACGTACCCGGGCCCTCCCTGCACGACAAGGTCGGCGACGAGGGGCCGCTGATCGCGGCGCGGGTCGCCGCGATCGGGGCGGCGCTCTCCGAGGGCCTGGTCGCCGTGCACGAGGCGGGCGTGGTGCACCGCGACCTGAAGCCGTCGAACATCCTGCTCTCCCCCAAGGGCCCGCGGATCATCGACTTCGGCATCGCCTGGGCGACCGGCGCCTCCACGCTGACGCACGTCGGCACGGCGGTCGGCTCGCCCGGGTTCCTGGCGCCCGAGCAGGTGCGCGGGCAGCCGGTGACGCCGGCGAGCGACGTGTTCTCGCTGGGCGCCACGCTCGCGTACGCGACGACGGGCGACTCGCCGTTCGGGCAGGGCAGTTCCGAGGTGATGCTCTACCGGGTCGTGCACGAGGAGCCGCTGCTCGACGCGGTGCCGGACGCGCTGGCGCCGCTGCTGCGCACGTGTCTGGCGAAGACCCCGGACGACCGCCCTTCGACGCTGCAGTTGTCGCTGCGGCTGAAGGAGATCGCGGCCCGCGAGGCGCACGGCCCGGGGCCGGAGTCCGCCCCGCCGCGCAGGACGGCCCCGGAGCGTGCGACCCCGGGTCCGACGGCCGCGCACCGGCCGCCGGCGCCGCGGGCGACGGGCGCGGGCCGGCCGGGTCCCGGTACGGGCGCCGCGCAGCGCCCGGGACCGCACGCCACGGGACGACCGGGTGCGCCGCAGCGGCCGGGGCCCGCGCAGCGGCCCGGGGCGGCGCAGCGTCCGGGGCAGCGCGCGGGCGGCGGCGGTGCGCCTCGCAAGCAGGCACCGGCTCCGGCGCCGGAGCGCGGCCGGCAGGGCGCGGACCGCGGGCGGCAGACGGAGCAGCGGGCGCACGTGTCGCGGAGCGGGCCGCGCGAGGGGGCCGCGTCGGCCCCGCGCAAGCCCGCGCCGCAGCGCAGGCCGGCGCCGGACCGGGCGCGGCTGATGCGCCAGCGGCTGATCGTGTTCGTGACGGTGACGCTGCTGGTCGCGCTCGGTATCGCGGCGGCCCAGGGCTGCCAGGGCCCGCTCTAGTACCACCGGTGGATCACTCGGGGCGCGCCGCGCTGTGGTGTTCCACCGCGTCCGCGTCGGCCCCGCGGCGAATTTCGGCCACGGCCCCGCGGGGGGCCGGGCTCCGGGCCGGGTTCAGTCCCCGGCGGGGGCCGTCGCCACGGCGTAGAACGCGACCGCCGCGGCGGCGCCGACGTTGAGCGAGTCGACGCCGTTGGACATCGGGATGCGTACCCACCGGTCCGCCGCCCGCAGCGCCCGCTCCGACAGCCCCGCGCCCTCCGTGCCCAGCATCAGCGCCGCCCGCGGCAGCCGCCCCGGCGCCGCCTCGGTGATCGGCACCGCCCGCGGGTCCGGGGTGAGGGCGACGAGGGTGAAGCCCGCCTCGCGGACCGTCTCCAGGTCGCGTGGCCAGGAGGCCAGCCGCGCGTACGGAACGTGGAAGACGGCGCCCATGGAGACCTTCACCGACCGCCGGTACAGCGGGTCCGCGCAGTCGGGCGAGAGCAGCACGGCGTCCATGCCGAGGGCGGCGGCGCTGCGGAAGACGGCGCCGACGTTGGTGTGGTCGTTGACCGTCTCCAGCACCGCGACGCGGCGGGCGCGCGCCAGCAGCGCGGCGGCGTCGGGCAGCGGCTTGCGGCGCATGGCGGCCAGCGCCCCGCGGTGCACGTGGTAGCCGGTGACCTGCTCGGCCACCCCGGGGTCGACGACGTACACCGGGGCCGGCAGCGCGTCGATGACGTCCCGCATCGCGTCGACCCACTTGGCCGAGAGCATCATGGAGCGCGTCTCGTAGCCGGTCTCGATCGCGCGCCTGATGACCTTCTCGCCCTCGGCGATGAACAGCCCCTCCACCGGCTCGCGGCGGCGGCGCAGCTCGACGTCGGTGAGGCTCGCGTAGTCGGACAGCCGCGGGTCGGCGGGGTCGTCGACGGTGAGGAGTTCTGCCACGGAACGTCCTGCCGTGCCGCGCGCCGAAATCCGACGCCGGGGTACGTGACGTGCGTCGCCAAGCGCCGCCCGCCCCGCCGTCAGCCGGCGGACCTGGCCGCCACCTCGCCGACGACGATCACCGCCGGGGGCCGCACCCCTTCGCGCTCCACCGCCGCCGCGGCCGTGGCCAGCGTCGCGTCCACCCGCCGCTGCGCCGCCGTCGTGCCCTCCTGCACGATCGCCACCGGCGTCGCGGGCTCCCGCCCCTCGCGTACGAGCGTCTCCGCGATGGCGCCGATCCGCTCCACGGCCATGAGCAGGACCAGGGTGCCGCGCAGCCGGGCGAGCGCCGGCCAGTCCACGAGCGAACGCTCGTCGTCCGGCGCGACGTGGCCGCTGACGACGGTGAACTCGTGCGCCACCCCGCGGTGGGTCACCGGGATCCCGGCGGCCGCGGGGACGCTGATCGCGCTGGTGACCCCCGGCACCACCGTGCACGCCACGCCCGCCCGCGCCAGCGCTTCCGCCTCCTCCATGCCGCGGCCGAAGACGAACGGGTCGCCGCCCTTGAGCCGGACGACCGCCCTGCCGGCCTTGGCGTGCCGGATCAGCGCGTCGTTGATCGCCTGCTGGGCCATGGCCCGGCCGTACGGGATCTTCGCGGCGTCGATGACCTGGACGTGCGGCGGCAGTTCGTCGAGGAGGTCGCGGGGACCGAGGCGGTCGGCGATGACGACGTCGGCCTCGGCGAGCAGCCGGCGGCCGCGGACGGTGATGAGGTCCGGGTCGCCGGGGCCGCCGCCGACGAGGGCGACGCCGGGAGCGCGGGTGCGGTGGTGGGGGGCGCTGAGGGTGCCGTCGCGCAGGCCCTCCACGACGGCGTCGCGGACGGCGGCGGAGCGGCGCGGGTCGCTGCCGGTGAGCACGGCGACGGTGACGCCCTCGCTCCGGCCGGTGGCCGGGGTCCAGGCGGTGGCGGCGGAGGCGTCGTCGCTGCGTACGCACCAGACGCGGCGGCGCTCGGCCTCGGCGGAGGCGGCGGCGTTGGCGGCGGGGTCGCGGGTGGCCACGACCGCGTACCAGGCGCCCTCCAGATCCCCGTCCTCGTACGGCCGCCGCTCCCACGTCAGCTCCCCGGCGTCGGCCATCGCCTCCACGGAGGGGGTGGCGGACGGCGAGACGAGCGTGACCCGGGCGCCGGCGGCGAGCAGCGCGGGCAGCCGGCGCTGGGCGACCTGGCCGCCGCCGAGGACGACGACGCGCCGGCCCGCGAGGCGCAGTCCGACGGGGTACGCGAACGCGTCGGAACCGGGGGCGGGGTGGGCGGGAGGACGGGACATGGCGGAGCGGCTCCTCGTACGGTGTGCCGGCCGCTGCGGCGCTGGAGCGGCGGTTCTTCGCGGACTGCGGTCGGGCCGGGCGCGGCGCGCGGGGCCCGCGACGCCAACCCTATGGCCTGCGCGGACGCCCCGCCGCGGCGGACGCCTGCGCTACGGTCCCGGGCCCGCCCGCGACGTACACGGGAGGCCGCCCCGGCGCGGACCGCGGGCACCCGGGGCGTACGCCGCACGCCGGAGCGCCCGTGCGGACGCCCCGGCGCGGCGGGCTCAGCCCTTCTCCGTCACGCCCGCCGCGTCGAACGTCGCCACCTCGTGCATCGCCCGCGCCGCGCTCTGCACCAGCGGCAGCGCCAGCAGCGCGCCGGTGCCCTCGCCGAGGCGCAGGTCGAGGTCGATCAGCGGGCGCAGCCCCAGCTTCGTCAGCGCCGCCGCGTGCCCCGGCTCGGGGCTGCGGTGGCCCGCGATGCACGCGGCCAGCGCCTCCGGCGCCACCGCGCGGGCGACCAGCGCCGCCGCGCCCGCGCTCACCCCGTCCAGGACGACGGGCGTGCGCAGCGAGGCGCCGGCGAGGATGTAGCCGACGAGCGCGGCGTGCTCCAGGCCGCCGACCGCGGCCAGCACGCCGATCGGGTCGGCCGGGTCGGGGCGGTTGACCTCGATCGCGCGGCGGACGGCGTCGACCTTGCGGTCGTACGTCTCGTCGTCGATGCCGGTGCCGCGGCCGGTCACGTCGGCGGGCTCGGAGTCGGTGAAGACGGCGATGATCGCGGCGGACGCGGTCGTGTTCGCGATGCCCATCTCGCCGGTCAGCAGCGCCTTGTTGCCCGCCGCGACCAGGTCCCGGGCGGTCTCGATGCCGACCTCGACGGCCCGCAGCGCCTCCTCGCGCGTCATCGCGGGGCCCGCGGTCATGTCGGCGGTCCCCTTGCGCACCTTGCGCGGTACGAGGCCCGCGGTGGCGGGCAGGTCCGCCGCGATCCCGGCGTCCACGACGCACACCTCGGCGCCGACCTGGGTGGCGAAGGCGTTGCAGACGGCCCCGCCGCCGAGGAAGTTGGCGACCATCTGGCCCGTGACCTCCTGCGGCCAGGGCGTCACGCCCTGCGCGTGCACGCCGTGGTCGCCGGCGAAGACCGCGACGGCCGCGGGCTCCGGCACCGGCGGCGGGCACTTGCGGGACAGGCCGCAGAGCTGCGCGGAGATGATCTCCAGCATGCCGAGCGAGCCGGCCGGCTTCGTCATCCGCTTCTGCCGCTCCCACGCCTCGCCGAGCGCCTTGGCGTCCAGCGGGCGGATGCCCTCCAGGGTCTCGGCGAGCAGGTCGTGCGGGTCGGCGCCGGGCAGCGCACGGCGGCCGTAGCTCTCCTCGTGGACGACCCAGGACAGCGGGCGCCGCTTCGACCAGCCGGCCTGCACCAGCTCCGGCTCGTCGGGGAACTCGTCGACGTAGCCGATGCAGAGGTACGCCACGACGTCCAGGTGCTCCGGCAGATCCAGCTCGCGGACCAGCTCGCGCTCGTCGAAGAAGCTGACCCAGCCGACGCCGAGGCCCTCGGCGCGGGCGGCGAGCCAGAGGTTCTCGACGGCGAGCGCGGAGGAGTACGGGGCCATCTGCGGCTGGGTGTGCCGGCCGAGGGTGTGCCGGCCGCCGCGGGTGGGGTCGGCGGTGACGACGATGTTCACCGGGGTGTCCCGGATCGCCTCGACCTTCAGCTCCTTGAACTGCTTCGCGCGGCCCTTGGGCAGGCTCTTCGCGTACGCCTCACGCTGGCGGGCGGCCAGCTCGTGCATCCGGTGCCGGGTCTCCTCGGAGCGGATGACGACGAAGTCCCAGGGCTGGGAGTGGCCGACGCTGGGGGCGGTGTGGGCGGCCTCCAGGACGCGGAGCAGCACCTCGTGCGGTACGGGGTCGGAGCGGAAGCCGTTGCGGATGTCGCGGCGTTCGCGCATGACGCGGTGGACGGCGGCCCGCTCGGCGTCGGCGAAGCCGGGGGCGGCGGGCTCGTCCGCGGGAACGGCGGGCGCGTCGGCCGCGGGGGCTTCGGCGGCGGGGACTTCGGGGGCGGGGGCTTCAGCCTCGGGGGCGGCGGGTGCTTCCGGTACGGGAGCGGCGGCGGCCGGTGCGCCGGCCGCGGGTGCGGCCTCGGCGGCTGGCGCCGGGGTGGCCGACGCCTCGTCCGCGGGGGCGGGTTGGGGCCCAGCGGCCTGCGTCGGTACGGAGGCGGCGGGCGCCGCCGCGGTGTCCTGGGCCGCCTGCGCGTCGCCTGCCGCGGCGGCGACCGGCGCGCTCACGGCGGTGCCGCGCCGCCGCCGGCCGCGGATCTGCGTCACGGGGGCAGCGGTGCGCTGCACGCCGTCGCCCGCGGGCTGGGCCTCGGACGGCGAGTCGGCCGCGGCGTCCACGGAGGGGGCGGCCTGGGCGCCGTTCTGGACCCCCAGCGAAACGCCGCGCCGCCCACCTGCGGCGGCGTGCACGGCGCCGGCCGCGGCGGCTTCGTCGCTCGCGGTCCGCGCCGCGGGGACGGCGGGCTGCCCACCGGGCACGGCCTGGCCGTTCGCCGCCCGCGCCTTGGCACCGTTGACGGGCTGCCCGTTGGCCACGGCGTGGAGCACGGCCCCGTCCACGGACTGCTGTGCGGCGGCGTCGCCCTGACAGTCCTGCCGGGCGGCGGAGTCGCCGCCACTCTGCACATCCGCCTGTGCGTCCGCCTGTGCGGCAGCGGCCGGCCGGTCCGGGGCCGTCTGCTCGGCGGTACGGACCGCGCCGCCGTCCGCGGCCTGGGCCGCGGTGTCGTTGCCGGGTACAGCGTGGAGGACCACCCCGTCCGCGGGCCGGTCCCCGGTGGCGGAGTCGCCCTGACCGGCGGCCGGCGCCTGGGAGTTGCCACCGGTCTGCGGCGCGGTCCCGGGTCCGTCCGAGGCGGCGGTCTGCGCCGCCACACCGTCGGGGGACTCGACTGGGGGGACGGCGTGCGGCACGGTCCCGTTCACGGGTTGCGCGCCCTGCCCCTGGGGCGCAGCGGAGCCCTCGGGGCCGGCCGGTACGGCGTGCGGCGCGGACCCGTTCACGGCATGGCCGCTCGGCGCCTGCGCCGCGGCAGCGCCGCCCGGCCCTCCCGGCCCGGCGGCACCGGTGGCCGGTTGGCCGTTCTTCCCGGCGGGCTCCGCGGGCGCACCCGCGGAGCCGACGGCCCGCGACTGCCCCTCGGCGACGCCCTCCCGCTCGCCCGGCCCGGCGGTGCCTGCGGGCATCGCGGACCCGTCCGCGGTGTGACCGCCCGGCGCCTGGCCCGCGGTCCCGTCGGCGGACTGGGCGGCACCGGCCGCGGGGGCACCGCCTCCGGTCCGCGCGTCGCCCACGGTCGCCGCCGCGTCGGGCTGCCCGTCCGGGCCCGCCTGGTTCGGCTGCGCCTGCGCCGTGGCGGCGGCCGCGTCCGCGGGCTGCGCCGTGCCGTTGACGGGCTGCCGCACGTGGGTCGCGTCCGCGTCCGCGGGCTGCGGTCCTGTGGCACCGTTCCCGCCGTTCGCGGCAGCGCCGTTGGTGGAGATGCCGCGGCCCAGCGACGCGCCCGCGGAGGCCGCCGCCCGGCGGACGGCGGCCTGCGCCGCGTCCACGGGGGCCGGTGCGGGCGCACCGCCCGCGGTCTGCACCGCCGTGGCCGGTTCGCCGTTCGCGGCCGGCACGTTCTGCGCGGTCGTCGCGCCGGACGGGGCCGCGGCCGTGGCGCCGTCGTGCGCGGGGGCCGCCTCCGTGCCGGGGGCCGGGGCTTCGCCGCCGACCTCCCGGGGCTGCACCTGGGCGAGCGTCTCGCCGTTCGCCTGCGACACCGTCGTCCAGCCCGCGGGCGCGGGCGGGATCTCGCCGAGCTGCGGGCCAGGCAGGTGAGTTGCGCCGACCCGGGTGACGTCCAGGTACTCCGGGCCGACCGTGGGCGGCCCCGGGGTGCGTACCGGCGGCTGCGGCGCCTGGCCGCCCGCCCCCGCCACCTGCTTCGGTACGGAACCCACCCCGGTCTGCACCGGCTGCCCCGGCGCGGCCGCGGCCCGGTCGGCGGGGGGCCCGCCCGGCGCGCTCCCGCCCTGCTCGGCAGCCTGCTCTACGGTCTGCTGCCCACCGGCCGTCGTCTCCTGGCCCGCGCTGCCCGGCGCCGGAGCGCCCTGATCCGCCACGGCACTCGGTGCCGCTGCCGGTCCGGCGGGCGCACCCTGCTCGGCACCCGCGGCGGTGCCAGGTCCCGCGGCGGCGTTCTGCGCGGACTGCCCAGTCCGTTCGGCCTGTTCCGCCTGTCCGGTCTGCCCTGTCCGGTTCGCCTGCTCGGCCTGCGCGGAGTCCGCGGCCGGCCGCGGCGTCTCGCCCGTGCCCTGCGCCGGTGAACCGGCGCCCGTACCGCCCGCGTCAGCCGCCGCGTTCGCGGCGTCGGCGGCGGCGACCGCCTCCCGGGTGTCCACCGAACCGCTCGCCGGACCGCGGTCCGCGAGCGAGCGCACCACTCCCCCGGCCGGCTCCGGCACCGGCGGGCCCATGTGCAGCGGACGCCGCTGCGCGCCCGTGGCCGGCTCCGCGCCGCCCGCCGCGGCCGCGCTGTGCGCACCGGCGGGGGCGGGGACCCTCGGGTCGGTCCAGGCGCCCTGCGCGCCGGGCAGGAACAGGAAGTCGTCGTCGTCCGCCGCGCCCTCCGCCGCCGGGGCGGTGTCGGGGGTCGCCGCGGGAGCGGGGTGGTGGCCTCCGGCGGCGTCGTCCGGCCCCGGCTGGTGCCCCTCCGGGAGCTTGCCGGTGTCAGTCATGCGTCCGTACCCCTCGCCCATCGCTCCAGCTCCTTCTCCGACCGTCCGTCCGGCAGCAGCCCCCCGCGGGACAGACCGGCCGCCCATAGCTAGAACGAGCACACCCCGCCCGGCGGCACGACCACCCGCGGGGTTTACGTTCCCGACAACTGCGACAAGACCCCCGGACATTACCGGCATTCGGCCACGCTGCAACGAACACCGAGTCACGGCACAACAGTCGGCCAGCCTACCCGTAATCCGCACGCGAGTCCGGCTGGGGTCGAGCCCCGCGGATGCCGTCCGGTGCATCCCGGGGAGCACCCGGCGCACGCCTCCCGCGCGCCCGGAGCGCGTCGTACGCACCGCGCGCACCCCGTGGCGCACCGGAGGCTCAGCCCGCGCGGCTCCCCGCGACCAGGAACACGACCGTGCGCTCCCGTTCCCGCCACCCGGCACCGGAACCCGCGTCCGCGGGGGCCTGCGGGTCGAGGTCGACGGACTGCAGCAGCGAGCACTCCACGGCGTATCCGGCGTCCGTGAGGGCCCGTACGACCTCCTCCGCGCCGTCCCTGGTGCGGGCGTGGGCGACGATCCGCTCCGGCCGCCGGGCCGCGCACTCCGCGACGACCGCCGCGCCGCCGCCCCCGACCCGGACGACGTCCGGCTCCGGCAGGTCGTTGAGCACGCCGGGGGCGGTGCCGTGGACGGTCTGCAGCAGCACTCCGAAGCGGCGGGCCGCGGCCGAGGCGCGGGCGCAGGCGTCGGGGTCGCGGTCGACGGCGATGACCGCGGCGCCGAAGCGGGCGGCCTCGACCGCCGCCGCGCCGCTGCCGGCGCCGATGTCCCACACCAGGTCGCCCTGCCGGGGCCCGAGCCGGGCGAGTTGGACGGCGCGCAGGTGCGGCGCCTCGCCCTCGTCGGGCGCGGCGCCGTACTCCGCGGGGGCCAGGCTCCAGCCGCGCACCGGGGGCGGGTAGCCCGCGTCGTGCCCGGCGAGCCAGCCGCCGGCGGCGGGCGCGGCGGCGCCCCCCGCGGTCGTCGGCCCGGCGCCCGCGCCGATGCCGCCGCCGATGACGAGCGTCACGTTCGGGTCGCGCCACACGTGCTCGGCCACCTTGTCGGACGTGAGCACCGTCACACGCTCGTGCGCGCCGCCCAGTTCCTCGCAGATGACGAAGGTCCGGTGGACGTCACGCAGCAGCAGGGCGAGTTCGGCGGGTCCCGCGCCCGGCGAGGTGAGGACGGCGACCTTGGGGTGCGCCCGGCAGACGTTCACGGCCCGGCGCAGGTTGCGCTCGTGCGCGACGACGACCTGCGCGTCGTCCCACGGCATCCCGGCGCGGGCGAAGGCGGCGGCGACGGACGAGACCGCCGGCAGCACCTCGACCTCCAGGCCGTGTTCGGGGTCGCGCAAGGTGCGTACGACGCCGAAGAAGCCCGGGTCGCCGTCGGCGATGACCACCGCCGTGCCGCGGTGCCGGGCGATCCTGCGGGCCGCGAGGCCCACGCTGCCCAGCCGGATCCGCTCGGCGCCCGGCGGCACCTCGGGCAGGGTGAGGTGGTGCGCCGCCCCGGCCACGAGGCTGGCCGCGCCGAGGGCGCCGAGCGCCGCCTCGGTCAGCGGTGAACCGTCCCACCCGATCACGGTGACCCGGTCCGCCATCGCTCACTCTTCTCCTGGTCGTCGACTGGGGGGTGCGCCGGCCCGCCGGCACCCGCTCCCGGCCCCCGAAGGGCACGCCCGTAGCGTACGTGCCGTCCACGCGCGGGCGCGCCGGAGGCCGGGGCCGGAGGTAAGGGAGCGTCAGAGCACACTACTCCCGCCGTCCGGATCCAGGTCTTCCGGCAGCAGGCTCCAGACGATGAGGTCGGTGCGGATGTCCGTCCAGCCGCCGTCCTCGGTGCGGGTGCGCGCTATCCAGGCGTTGCGCAGGACGCCCTCGCTGATGCCGCCGAGCTTCTGCGCCACCTGCTGCGCCGCGGTGTTGTCCGCGGCCGTGCGCAGCTCCAGGCGCTCGAACTTCTGCACGTCGAAGAGCCAGCGCGCGACGGCGAGCACCGACTCCGCGGCGTATCCCTCGCCGCGCGCCCAGGGGGCGACGACGTACGAGACCTCCGCGGCCAGCGTGCGCCAGTCGGTCCGTCTCAGGTGGACGACGCCGACCAGCCGCTGGGTGAGGAACTCCGAGACCGCGAAGACGATGCCCCGGCCGCCGGTGCGCTCGGCCGGGGCTACGCGCGTCACCCAGTCGTAGGCGTCGTCCCGGGTGTACGGGTGCGGCGCCTGCGTCCACGCGGTGACGGCCTCGTCGTTCATCATCTCCGTCAGCGCCGGCACGTCCTCCTCGTCGAACGGGCGGAGCACCAGCCGGTCCGTGCTGAGGGAGACGTCCGGGAAGGTGGATGACATGCGCTTCTCCGAGTGCGTGGACCGATGACGAGCTGACTCGGACAGCATGCAGCATCCGGCGGCGGATATGCCACGGCTCAGCCCACCGGACCGAACACCGGTACGGACGAGGGGAACTCCTTCTCCATGAACGCCTTGGTTTCCGGCGAGTTGAGCAGCTCGCCGAGCTTCTCGATCTCCGGGTCGTCCGCGTCGTCCGCCTGTACGGCGAGGATGTTGACGTACGGGTTGCCCTCGGCCTGTTCCAGCGCGATGGCGTCCGACTTCGGGTCGAGGCCGGAGTCGATGGCGTAGTTGCCGTTGATCACGGCGGCGTCGACGTCCTGGAGCGCCCGCGGCGTCTGGGCCGCTTCGAGCTCCCGGATGTCCAGGCCGCGGTCGTCGGCGATGTCGGCGAGGGTGGCGTTGAGTCCGGTGCCGTCCTTCAGCTCGACGAGACCTTCGGCGTCGAGGAGGTGGAGGGCGCGGCCCATGTTGGTGGTGTCGTTCGGTACGGCGACCGTGTCGCCGCTGCCGATGCCCGAGACGTCGTCCGCCTCCTCGGAGTAGAGGCCGAGCGGTTCGACCAGCACGCCGACCGTCGGGACGATGTCGGTGCCGTTCTTGTCGTTGTAGTCGTCCAGGAACGGGGTGTGCTGGAAGAAGTTGGCGTCGACCTCGCCGTTGGCGACGGCCTCGTTGGGCTTGACGTAGTCGGTGAACTCGCGGATGCGCAGGTCGATCCCGGCGTCCGCGGCGAGGTTGTCCTTGACGAAGGTCAGGATCTCGCCGTGCGGCGCGGGCGTCGCGGCCACGGTGAGGGTGTTCGCGCCGCCGTCGCCGCCTTCGGAGGTGAGGTTGACGGTGCCCACGGTGAGCGAGCCGACGAGCGCGACGCCCGCGACCGCGGTCACCCCGGCCCGTGCGGGGCGGGAGATGCGCAGGTAGGCGGCGCTGCGGGTGCTGCGATCACCGAGGCTGCGGACGAAGAAGTCGCCGATCAACTGGACGGCGTTGACGAGGACGACGAGCAGCACGACGGTGACGAGCATGACGTCGCCCTCGTAGCGCTGGTAGCCGTAGCGGATGGCGACGTCGCCGAGGCCGCCGCCGCCGACGGCGCCGGCCATGGCGGAGTAGCCGACGAGGGCGATGACGGTGGTGGTCAGGCCCGCGACCAGGGACGGCAGCGCCTGCGGCAGCAGCGCCTTGACGACCACGGTCCAGGTGCTGCCGCCCATCGACTGCACGGCTTCGGCCAGCCCGGCGTCGACCTCACGTACCGCGGTCTCGACCAGCCGGGCGAAGAAGGGGATGGCGCTGATCGCCAGGGGCACGATGGCGCCCTTGAGGCCGATGGACGTGCCGACCAGCGCGCGGGTGAACGCGGTCAGCGCCAGCAGCAGGATGATGAACGGCAGCGAGCGGCCGACGTTCACGACGAGCCCGATGACCCTGTTGACGAGGACGTTCTGCAGCGGTCGGCCGCGGTCGGTGAGGACCAGCAGCACGCCCAGCGGGGTGCCGACGACGACGGCGACGAGCGCCGCCCAGCCGACCATGGCCAGCGTCTCCCAGAGCCCGGTCAGCAGCTCGGGGCGTATCTCGGTCCAGCTCACTTGGCACTCTCCAGGGCGGGCAGGTCGGCGGCGTCGACGCCGACCGGGTCGATCTGCAGGCCCTGCTCGCGCAGGAAGCCCAGGGGGACGACGTTCGACTCGTACGGGCCGGGCAGCTCGATCCGCATCCGGCCGACCTGCCGGCCGCCGACGGTGTCCATGGCCGCGCCGAGGATCGACACGTCGAGGTTGTACGTACGGGACAGGTGGGAGATCACCGGGCGGCTTGCCGTGTCGCCGTGGAAGGTGATGTCCACGATCGTGCTCTCGCTGCCGTACGCCTCGCCGCCGACGGGGAAGAGCTGGGCGGCGATCTCGGAGCCCGGGGTGGCCAGCAGCTCGTCGAGGGTGCCGGACTCGGTGATGCGGCCGGAGCGCATCAGGGCGGCGGAGTCGCAGACGGCCTTGACGACGTCCATCTCGTGGGTGATGAGCAGGACGGTCAGGCCGAGTTCGCGGTTGAGCTCGCGCAGCAGCTCCAGGACGGAGCGGGTGGTCTCGGGGTCGAGCGCGGAGGTGGCCTCGTCGGAGAGGAGCACCTGCGGGTCGCCGGCGAGCGCGCGGGCGATGCCGACGCGCTGCTTCTGGCCGCCGGACAACTGCGCGGGGTACGCCTTGGCGCGGTCGGCGAGGCCGACGAGGTCGAGGAGGTCGAGCGCCTTGCGAGCGCGCTCCTGCCCCGACAGGCCCAGGATCTCCAGCGGCAGTTCGACGTTGTCCTGCACGGTGCGGGCGCTCAGCAGGTTGAAGTGCTGGAAGATCATGCCGATACGGGTACGGGCGGCGCGCAGCTCGCGGCCGGTCAGGGCCGTGAGGTCCTGGCCCGCGACCGTGACGGTGCCGGAGTCGGGGCGCTCCAGGAGGTTGATGCAGCGGATGAGGGTGGACTTGCCGGCGCCGCTGCGGCCGACGACGCCGAAGACCTCGCCCTCGCGTACACGCAGGTCGACGCCGTCCAGTGCGGCGGTCTCGCGTCCGCGGGTGCGGTAGACCTTCTTCAGGTCCTTGACTGTGATCACGTGGGTTCCATCGCTCTCAGGGTGTCCGCCGCGGGCGCGGGCGGGCACGGCGCACCCACGGCGGGGCGCGCTGCTCGGGTCTCGGGGGTGGCTCCGGGCGGCGGCGCGCACGGGGGCGCGGCGCGGCCTCGGGACACGCGGGCTCGGCTCGGGGCACGGCCGTGCGGGGCACGGCGGCGGAGCAGCCCGCGGACTCGCTTCGGGGCGCGAGTCTCGTGGCGGGGGCCCTCAGCGGTGCATTCGACACATACAACGAGCACCGGGCGTCATGTTGCTCGCCTCGGTCGCACAGGTGCGGCTGCTCGTCGTGGTCATGCGGATCAGTAAAACAGACGGGTGCCACGGTCCGGGACGGCTGTCCGCATTGCGGACAGCCCGGTGCGGAGTGCCACCTGCGCCCCCGTACACCGCTGTGACCAGCACGGATGCCGTCCCGGAGGGGGAAGCGGAAGGGGCGGGGTGGGGTGGGCGCTGTGGTCAACGCCACGGCCGCGGGCGCGTGGCCGGAAGCGTAAGGACCGTGCCGGGACCCGGCTCTGCGGGCCCGGGACGACGCAGTAAGGTCGAGTCATGTTCCTCCCCTTGACGATCGCGGTCGCGGTTGCCGCGCTCGCCCTCGCGGCCTGGTGCGGGTACGCCGCGGTCAAGGATGAGCCCACGAAGGACTGGCACTTCGCCGGCATGGCCGCGGTGACGGTCCTCGCGCTGGCCCAGGTCGTCGTCGGCCTGGTGCAACTCGGCCGCGGCGAGAAGGCGGACGAGGGCACGGCCGTGTTCGTTTCCTATCTGCTCGCCGCGGGCTTCGCCGTCCCCGCCACCGGCCTGCTGTCGCTGTCGGAGCGCAGCCGCTGGGGCTCGGCGACGGTGGCCGTCGGGGGTTTCGTCCTGGCCGTGCTCCAGGTGCGGCTGCACGACATCTGGGCGGGCTCCGGTGGCTGAGCGGCGGCAGGCGGCCGGGGAGCCGCGCGAGAGCGGGCACGCCGGGCTGTCGAGCGGGCCGGGGCGGCTGATCCTCGCGCTGTACGGGGTCTTCGCGGTCGGCGCCACCTCGCGGGCGATCTACCAGCTCAGCACGCAGTTCGACGAGGCGCCGCTCGCGTACGTGCTCTCCGCGCTGGCCGCCGTCGTCTACGTCTTCATCACCGTCGCCCTCGCGCGCGGCGGTGAGACGGCGCGGCGGCTCGCGCTGGTGTGCATCACCGCCGAGCTGATCGGCGTGCTGGCGATCGGCACCTGGACGGAGGTGCAGCCGTCCGAGTTCCCGGACCAGACCGTGTGGTCCGACTACGGCCGCGGCTACCTCTTCCTGCCCGTGATCCTGCCGGTCATCGGGCTGTGGTGGCTGAGGAAGCAGTCGTCGCCGGCGCGCCCTGCGGAGCCTTCTCCAGAGTGACCAGGCTCAGCCGCGGGCTGACCTTCTCCGTGCCCACCGGCTCGTAGCCGAGCCGCCGGTACAGCCGCAGGTTCGCCTCGTTGCGGTGCCCGGTGAAGAGCTGGAAGCGGGCGACGGGCACGCCGCCCTCGGCGAGCCGGACCTCCATGGCGAGCAGCAGCCGGGCACCGAGGCCGTGGCCCTGCATCCGGGGGTGCACGATGAGCCGCCCGATGACGGCGGTGCCGTCGACCTCGACCGTGCCGCGGACGGCGCCGACCACCTCGTCGCCGAGGCGGGCGACGACGGCGGCGCCGCGCTCGAACTCGGCGCGCAGCTCGTCGAGGGTCTCGGTGAGCGGCGGTATGCGGTAGTCCCCGTACAGCGCGGCCTCGGCCTGGTAGCAGAGGTACTGGAGTTTCAGGACTTGCTCGGCGTCGTCGTTCGTCGCCGGCGTAATCGTCACACTCTTGCCCATGCCGCGCCCGCCTCCTCTGTGCACCCGTAGACAGGCCGCAAAACCTGCGGCCTACCGCGTGTTTCCCCGCACTTCACCCGGCGCAACCTCCGCCGTGAGCATTCTGCGCGGCGCGGTCGTGCCGTGGCTACGGACGAGGCCCCGGCATCCCTGTGATATTGCCAACTCGCCTGAGATGTCCGGGTACGGGACACGGGACGCGCCCGCCGTCCGCCGCCGGGAAGGACCCGCCGGGGACAACGGGCGGACGGGGGCCGCCGGTTGCCCGGCGGCCCCCCGGGGTCAGCCCTGCGCCAGGAAGGCGTCCCGGGCGAGCAGCCCGGTGTCGGGGTTGTCGGTGAAGATGCCGTCGATGCCCGTCTCGAAGTAGACCTGGAAGGCGCCGAACGCGTCGCCGTAGTGCGTCGTGTCCTTGCCCTTCCTGAAGTCCGCCGGCAGGAAGGTGTTCTCGTTGCGCATCGTGTACGGGTGCAGCACCAGCCCGGCGTCGTGCGCGTCGCGGACGAGCGTGGTGGGCTCCAGCAGGTTGCCGCCGGAGTCCTTCGGGATGATCAGGTCGAGCGTCGGGCCGAGACCCTTCGCGAAGCCCGCGATCCACGCCAGCCCTTCGGGCGTGACCAGGTCGGCGACGGTGCGCGGGTCCCCGGCCTCGACGAAGTCCCACGGCCGCGAGGACGCCCCGCCGAGCAGCACGACGCCCGGCGAGTCGACGAGCCCGGCGAGCCGCTCGACGCTGGTGGGCTCGAACGACTGGAGGAAGATGGGCGAGTTGCGCTTGTCGCGGCCGTAGCGGCGCACCAGCCGCGCCAGCGGCTTCTCCAGCTCCAGGCCGAGGGAGCGGAAGTAGGTGGGGTGCTTGGTCTCGACGTGCAGCCAGACGGACCTGCCGGTGCCGCGCCGCTGCCGCTCCGCCCACTGCAGCACCTCTTCGAAGGTGGGCACCTCCCAGCGGCCGTTGTAGAGGGTGTTGCGCTGCCGTACGTCCGGGATGCGCTCCGTGGCCCGCAGCGTCTTCAGCTCGGCGAGGGTGAAGTCCTCGGTGAACCAGCCGGCGATCTTCGCTCCGTCGACCGTCTTGGTGGTCCTGCGGGCGGCGAACTCGGGGTGGTCCGCGACATCGGTGGTGCCGCCGATCTCGTTCTCGTGCCGGCAGACGAGGTGGCCGTCCTTGGTCGGCACCAGGTCCTGCTCGATGACGTCCGCGCCCATGTCGAGGGCGAACTGGTACGCGCCGAGGGTGTGCTCGGGCCGGTAGCCGCTGGCCCCGCGGTGCGCGATCACCGCCGGGTTCGGCAGCCTCCCGCCGGGCCCCGGCCCGCCGCTGCCGCCGGGTCCACCCGCGGCCCGCGCCGTACCCGGCAGGCCCACCGCGGCCACCGCACTGCCCAGCGCCGCCGCGCCGAGCACCGCCCGTCTGCCGGGCCGCTGCCGCTCCGTACCGCCGTCGCTCATGTCAGCTACCTCTCCGCCGTACCCGCGCCGTTGACGGCGCCTCGACAAAAGACGGCCCGATGTTAGGCGGCACCGGCGCGGGTGCGGGAGACTTGCGGCGGCGTGCTCGTGAAATCGGCGGCAACACTGCGTCCCGGCCGGTTGAAGCCGGAGTGGGAACCGCGCGGTCAGGCGGGTATGGTCGCAGGCGTCACCATCCCGACCGGAGGATCCTTCGTTGTTCCGCATTCTGATCAAGGCGTTCCTCGGCTTGCTCATGCGTGTCCTGTACCGCCCCCGGGTGGAGGGCCACGAGCACATTCCCGGCACGGGTCCGGTCGTCCTCGCGGGCAACCACCTCACGTTCGTCGACTCGATGTTCCTCGGCCTGGTCGTGAAGCGGCCGGTGTTCTTCATCGGCAAGGACGAGTACGTCACGGGCAAGGGCGTCAAGGGCCGGCTGATGGCCTGGTTCTTCACCTCGGTCGGGATGATCCCGGTGGACCGGGACGGCGGCCGCGGCGGTGTCGCGGCGCTGATGACGGGGCGCCGGATCCTGGAGGAGGGCCGGGTCTTCGCCATCTACCCGGAGGGCACCCGCTCCCCCGACGGCCGGCTGTACCGGGCGCGTACGGGAGTGGCGCGGCTGACGCTGATGACCGGCGCGCCTGTGGTGCCGTTCGCGATGGTCGGCACGGAGAAGATCCAGCCGGGCGGCGCGGGCCGGCCGCGGATCGCCCGGTTCACGGTGCGCTTCGCGGAGCCGCTGGACTTCTCCCGCTACGAGGGCATGGACCGCGACCGGTACGTGCTGCGGGCGGTGGCCGACGAGGTCATGAGCGAGGTCATGCGGCTGTCCGGGCAGGAGTACGTCGACGTGTACGCCACGAAGGTGAAGTCGGCGGCCTGAGCCGTACGGTACGCACCGCCTCCCCGCGGCGGTTACTTCTCCAGCAGCTCCACCGGCCCGTCGCCCTCCCCGCCGCGCATCTGAGCCGGCAGCTCCTCCGGCGGCCCGCCCGCGCGGCGCTCCCCGGCCGCCGCGCCCGCGTCGGGCAGCCACAGCACGAACGTGCTGCCCGCGCCCACCCGCGAGAACAGCCGCGGCTGCCCGCCGTGCGACTCCACGATCTGCCGCACGATCGCCAGCCCGAGACCCGTGTGCCGGTCCCTGGGCCGGCCCTCCTGGCCCGCCTCGCCGCGCCAGAACCGGTCGAAGACCCGGGCCCGCTCACCTTCGCCGATGCCGGGGCCGGCGTCCTGCACGGCGATCCACAGCCAGCCCTCCGCGCGGCCGGCGGCGACCGTGATGCGGGTGCCGGCGGGCGCGAGGCGTACCGCGTTGGAGAGCAGGTTGCCGACGGCCCGGCGGAGCGCGTACGGGTCGCCGATCATCACGAGGCCCTCGTCCAGCCGGCGCCGGATCACCAGGCCGCGTTCCGTCGCCAGCGGCGCGAACTCCTCACACGCCTCGTCCGCCACGGCCGCCAGGTCCACGTCCGCGTCGGCGAACGCGGCGGCCGACCGCCGCGCGGTGGCGAGCAGGTCCTCCACCAGCCGGGTCATCCGCGTCGTGGCCCGGTCGACCACGGCCACGGCCCGCCTGCGCTCCTCCGGCTCCGACTCCTCGACGGAGAGCACGGCGTCGAGGTTGGCCCGGATGATGGCCAGCGGGGTGCGCAGCTCGTGCGAGGCGTCGTCCACGAGCTGGCGTTGCGCGGCGAAGGCGCCGTCGAGCCGGTCGAGCATGGAGTCGACGGTGTCGGCGACCATGCGCAGCTCGTCGCGCGGTCCTTCGAGCCGGATCCGGCGGGAGAGGTCGCTGCCGGCCTGGATCTCCTCGGCGGTGCGGGCGATGGCGCGTACGGGGCGCAGCGCCCGGCCGGAGAGCACCCAGCCGGTGCCGAGGCTGGCGACGGCCACGCCGCCGAGGACGGCGAAGGAGAAGGTGCGCAGGTTGCCCAGCGTCTCGTAGTTGACGGCCGCCTCGACGTCCTCGGCCTTGACGACGTCGATGTCCCCGACCCGTACCCCGTCGACCCGCTTCTCGGCCCGCAGCTCCTTGCTGACCGGCTGGGCGTCGCCGCTGCGCTGCACCGCGACGTACGCGCCGCCGAGGACGAGCGCGGTCAGGCAGAACACGAGCACCGAGTAGAGCACGGTGAGCCGGAAGCGGATGGTGTGGACGAACGCCGGGAGCGGCACCCGCGGCCGCCTCACGGCGTCTCCTCCCGCAGCCGGTAGCCGTGCCGGATGACGGTCTCGATCAGCGGCTCCTCCTGGCCGGTGACCTTGCGGCGCAGCGAGCCGACGGTGACGCGCACGGTGTTGGTGAACGGGTCGGCGTTCTCGTCCCAGACGTGCTCCAGGAGTTCTTCCGCGGAGACGACGCGGCCGGGCCGGGTCATCAGGTAGTGCAGCACGCCGAACTCCTTGGGGGTGAGCCGCAGCGGGCGGCTGCCGCGGTACGCCTCGAACCTGGCGGTGTCCAGGCGCAGTTCGCCGACCTCCACGACGGACGTGCCGCCCTCGTCGCGGCGCAGCAGGGCCCGTATCCGCGCCAGCAGCTCCGGCAGCGCGAACGGCTTGACGAGGTAGTCGTCGGCGCCCGCGTCGAGGCCGCGCACCCGGTCGGCGAGGCGGTCGCGGGCGGTGAGCATCAGGATCCGCGGCCCGCCGGGGGCCGCGCGTATCTCCCGGCAGACGGCGAGGCCGTCGCCGTCGGGCAGGGTGAGGTCGAGGAGCACGAGGTCGTACTCGTTGACCCCGAGCTTCTCCAGCGCGCCGTCCACGTCGGCGGCGGTGTCGACCGCGTACCCGGAGCGCACCAGCCCGACCCGGAGCGCGCCCACCAGGTCCTCTTCGTCCTCGACCACGAGTATCCGCATGGCACGAACCTAATCGCCGTCGATGATCGAGTCCGCCGCCCTGACCGCGTCCTCCACGGGTACGGCGAAGCCGATGCCGATCGAGCCGCCGCTGCCCCGGCCCAGCGAGGCGATGGCGGTGTTGATGCCGACGACCCGGCCCGCGGCGTCGACCAGCGGGCCGCCGGAGTTGCCGGGGTTGATGGAGGCGTCCGTCTGCACCGCCCGCTGCTGCGCGCCGCCGCCGAGGGAGACCTCGCGGTCGACGGCGCTGACGATGCCGGAGGTGACGGTGCCGGACAGGCCCAGCGGCGAGCCGATGGCCAGCACCGAGTCGGCGACGGACAGGTCAGCGGCGCGGCCCATCGGCAGCGCGCGCGGCGCGTACGAGCCCGCCACCTCCAGCACCGCCACGTCCCGGCCGGTGTCGCGGCCCAGCACCTCGGCGTCCACCCGGCGGCCGCTGTGCAGCACCAGGGTGGCGTCGGTGGCGGTGCCGACGACGTGGGCGTTGGTGAGGACGCGGCCGCGGCCGTCGAAGACGAAGCCGGAGCCCTGCCGTTCGCCGGCCTGTACGGACACCACGCTGGGCAGCACCCGGGCGGCGACGCTGTCGAGGTCGCCCGGGCTCCGGCCGGCGGCGGCCGGCGGGAGCGCGCCGGCCGCCGCCTCCTCACCGCCCCCGGGGCCGCGTATCTCGCCGGCGGCGAACCCGGCCGCGCCGCCGGCGAGGACTGCGGCGACGACGGCGACGGCCAGGGTTCGGTTCGCCGCGCGGCGGGGCGCCGGGGGCGGGACCGGTACGGGCGCCGGCCGGCCGCCGTACGGGGACGCCGGCGGGACGGGCCCGGCCGGCGGCGGCCCGCCCTCGGGGCGCGGGGCGGCGGCGCCGGGGCGGTCGCCTGCGGTGAACGCGGGGCCGCGGGGCTCGCCGAGGCCGGGACGGGCGTGGGTCACGGTCGTTCTCCTCACGGTAGGCGCGAGAACCACAGCAGGGACGTGGCCGCGGCCAGCAGCGCGGCGATCAGCGCGGCGGCGACGAACCACTGCCAGACCTCGCGCTCCTCGGTGCGGTAGCCGACGGAGCTGCCGATGTCCTCGTAGACGGCCTCCAGTTCCTCGCCGGAGGCGGCCTCGTGGAACGCGCCGCCGGTCGCGGTGGCCAGTTCCTCCAGCGCGGGCCCGTCGACCGGCACGGGCACGCTCTGTCCGCCGGCCAGGTCGATCGTGCCGCCCTCGGTGCCGTACGCGATCGTGGACACCGGGATCCCGGCCGCGGCCGCCTCCTCGGCGGCGGCGGGCGTGCCGCGGCCCGTGGTGTTCTGCCCGTCGGAGAGCAGCACGACGTGCGCGGGCGGCGGTTCGCGCTCGGCCTGTTCGTCGAGCGTGCGGATCGCCTCGGCGGAGGAGAACACCGCCTCGCCGATCGCCGTGCCCTGCCGGGTGTCCAGCCGGCCGAGCGCGCGGCGCATGGCCTCCCGGTCGGTGGTCGGCGGCAGCGCGACGGAGGAGGTGCCGCTGAAGGTGACGAGCCCGACGTTGAACCGCTCGGGCAGTTCGGTCACGAACGCCTGGGCGGCGTCCTGCGCGGCGGTGAACCGCGACGGCCGCACGTCGGTGGCCCGCATCGATGCGGACACGTCCAGCGCGACCATGATGGTCGCCCGCTCGCGCGGCACTTCGGTCTCGGCGGTGGGCCGGGCGAACCCGACGACGAGCAGCCCGGCCATGGCGCAGAACGCGGTGGCCGGCACGTGCCGGCGCCAGCCGGGGCGGCGCGGCATGACCTTGTCGAGCAGGTCGACGTTGGTGAACCGCACGGCATAACGGCTGCGCCGGGCCTGCATGACGACGTAAGCGCCGACGAGGCCGGCGAGCGGCACGAGCAGCACGAGCCACCCGGGCGAGGCGAGACTCATGCGCGGCCCCCCGGGAAGCGGCGGGATACGCGGACGCGGGTACGGGACCGGGGCGGACGGGCGCGGAGGTGACCGGCAGGATGCCTGCTGTCCTCGCGACCCGGCGGACGGCGGGGGTATGGACCCTGCCCCGCCCGGGACGACCGGGCCACCCCGGAACCGCGAACCGGACCGGAGGTCATGCCGCACCGCCTGTGCCCCGGCGCTGTGCCGCCGCGTAGCGTGCGATGTCCCGTACCCAGTCGCGGTCCGTGCGCAGCTCCAGCCGTGCCGCGCCCGCGGCTCGCAGGGTCCGGGCGATCGCCGCGCGCTGCTCCGCCGCGGCGGCGGCGTACCGTTCCCGCAGCCGCTTGGAGTACGTGGGGATCTCCCGGCGCCGGCCCGACTCCGGGTCCACGACGGTCAGCAGCCCCACCGGCGGCAGCTCCAGCTCCCGCGGGTCGGCGATGTCGACGGCCAGGACCTGGTGCCGCCGGGCCAGGGACCGCAGCGGCTGCTCCCAGCCCGGTTCGAGGAAGTCCGAGACGACGGCGACCAGTCCGCGGCGGCGCTCCGCTCGCTGGAGCGCGGCCACCGCCCCGGCGAGGGTGTGGGTCGGCGGGCCCGCGGGCACGCGCGGGCGTTCGAGCGCGGTGCGCAGCACCCGCATCAGGTGCCGCCGCCCGCTGCGGGCGGGGATGCGCTGGATGCCGTCGGGGCGGACGAGCTGGGCACCCAGGCGGTTGCCCGCGCGTTCGGTGAGGAACGCGACGGCCGCGGCGGCGCCGACGGCGAGGTCGCGCTTCTCCATCCGGCCGGTGCCGAAGTCCATGCTGGCGCTGGCGTCGAGGACGAGCCAGGTGGTCAGTTCGCGGTCCGCGAGGGTCATCCGCACGTGCGGCAGGGTGGTACGGGCGGTGGCGTTCCAGTCCATGCGGCGTACGTCGTCCACGCCCGGGGCGTACAGGCGGCTCTCGTCCGGCTCGCCGCCGGGGCCGGGGACGAGGGCGGTGTGGTCGCCCTGGAGGAGGCCGTCCGGGCGGCGGGTGAAGAGGAGCCGCAGGTGCTGGAGCGCCTGTTCCGGGGTGAGTTCGCCCAGCGACGGCGAGCCGGGCCCGCCCGGGGCCGTGGCACCCGGCGCTCTGCCTGTCGCGCTCATGCCGCTCTCCCGGCCTTCCGGCCGCTCCCCGCGCTTCCGGCGCTCGCGGCGCTCCCGGCCTCGGCGAGGCCGCCGGCCGCCGCGTCCTCCGCCTGGTGCGGCGTGACCCGGGGCTGCGGCACGGCGGCCAGCACCTCGTCGACGACCGACTCGGGGGTGACGCCGTCGGCGAGCGCGTCGAAGGAGAGCACCAGCCGGTGGGCGATGACCTCGTGGGCGAGGGCCGCGATGTCGGCGGGCAGCACGTACTCGCGCCCGCGCAGCAGCGCCAGCGCCCGCGCCGCCGCCACCAGGCCGAGCGTGGCCCGCGGCCCCGCGCCGTACGCGAGCCGGCCGCCGCCGGCCGCGTCGCCGCGGGCGGCGAGTTCGCGGGTGGCGAGGACGAGGCGTACCGCGTACTGCGCGAGGGCGTGGTGGACGAACACCTCGTCGGCGCGGCGCTGGAGGGCCGCGAGGGTGTGCGGCGCGAGCACCCGGCGGGCGGCGGGCGGGTCGACGCTCATCCGGTAGAGGATCGCCAGCTCCTCGTCCTCGGTGGGCGCGGAGACGTCGACCTTGAGCAGGAAGCGGTCGCGCTGGGCCTCGGGCAACTCGTAGACGCCCTCGGACTCGATGGGGTTCTGGGTGGCCAGGACGAGGAACGGCTCGGGCATGGGGATGGTCCGGCCGCCGATGCTGACCTGCCGCTCGGCCATGACTTCGAGCAGCGCGGACTGGACCTTGGCCGGTGCCCGGTTGATCTCGTCGGCGAGCACGAAGTTGGCGGCGACCGGCCCGGGTTCGACGCTGAACGACTCGCTGGAGGGCCGGTAGATGCGGGTGCCGGTGATGTCGGACGGCACCAGGTCCGGGGTGAACTGGATGCGGTGGAACGTACCGCCCGACACCGTCGCCAAAGTGGCCGCCGCCAGCGTCTTGGCGACGCCCGGCACACCCTGGAGCAGGCAGTGCCCGCGGGCCAGCACGGCGGTCAGCAGCCGCTCGACCATCCGGTCCTGGCCGACGATCACCCGCTTGACCTCGAAGAGCGCCTGTTCCAGAAGCGCCGTCCCGGGGCCCGGCGCGGCGGGCCCCGGTCCTGCGGGGGTGGTGGTGGTCACAGGTCGCCCGCGTTCCGGGCGGCGCCCGAGGGCGCCCCGGAACCGCCCTTGTCCGGGCAGTCCTCGTGGGCCGCGCTCCGGGCGCCGGTCCGCTCGCGGTCCTCGTTGACCACCAGCCGGACCTCGGGCTTGTCGTCGCCGCGGTCGAGCGCGGCGGACGCGCCGGTGGCCAGGCCGGCCACGGCGAACACGGCGGCACCGGCGACCGAGAGCCTGCGTATACGACGGGACATCGGGGTCTCCTCCGTCAGACGACTGCGTTACCGCATGTCATCACCGGGAGGCGAAAATCCCCTTAAAGCCCGCCGCGCGCGGGGCCCGTCGGACGGGCCGCGGCGATCGCGGCGCCTACGACCAGGGGGTGGCCGCGCGGCGCTGCCAGTAGTCGGCGGCGGGCTCGGCCAGGGCCGCGAGGCGGTCGTACTGCGCGGGGTCGAGGTCGACCGCCGCGGCGGCGAGGTTGGAGTGCAGTTGCGCGGCGGTGGCGGCGCCGGAGAGGACGACGCCGGCCCACGGCTGCCGCAGCACGGCGGCGAGCGCCACGGCGTCGGGCTCCGCGCCGCACTCGGCGGCGACGGCGCGCAGTTCCGCGGGCGCGCCGGCGCCGGCCAGCCGGCCGTTGGCCAGGCCCTCCTTGACGATCACCGTCAGCCCGGCGTCGTGCGCCTCGGCCAGCGCCTCGCCGACCGCCGGCTCCAGCACGTTGTACGTGCTCTGCACGGTGTCGAAGAGCCGCTCGCCCTCGACGGTGACCTCCAGCGCGGCCCGTACCGCCGCGGCCTGCTCGGGGCCGCTGGTGGAGAAGCCGACCGTGACGCCGTTCGCGACCAGGGCGGCCAGGCGGCGGTGCAGGTCGGTGTCGGTGAGCGCCGGGCTGTCGGGGGTGAGGGAGTGGATCTGGTAGAGGTCGAGGCGGTCGCCGAGGAGTTCCGCGGACTCCTCGCGCTGCCGGTCGTAGGCGTCGACGCCGTGGTCCTTGACCTCGTGCACCTCGGCGTCCGCACGCCAGTCGCCGACGTACGCGTAACCCCACTTGCTGCCGACGACCGCGTCCCGGGCGTCCGGGTGCTGCTTCAGCCAGTCGGCGAGGAACTCCTCGGCCCGGCCGTAGGAGCGGGCCGCGTCGAAGTACCGCACGCCCTGGGCGTAGGCGGCGTCCAGCAACTCGTGGGTGCGGGCGCGCATCTCCTCGACGCCCCGCCCCGCGGGGAGGTCGTCGGCACGCCCCGTCGTGAGGTACGCGGGGCGGCCCACGGCGGCGAGCCCGAAGCCGATGTGGGCGGCGGGCGTCGTCACTTCGGTCAGTCGGTCGAACGCCATCGCGGGCTCCTACGTCCTCGGTGCGGCTGTCAGGCCCGTCCACCGTAGAAGACGGGCCCCGCCCCCGGCAGCGCCCGACACGGCTTTGTGCCGCGCCGCCACACCGCCGCCTCCGCCGTGCTACGCCGCGGGGCCCGCCTGCCGCGTCGCCGCCGCCCAGCTCACCTGCGCCGCCACGTCCTCCTTGACCTCCGCGAGCTGCACCGCGACCGCGGCCGGAGCGGTGCCGCCGCGGGCGTCGCGCGCGGCGAGCGCGCCGGGGACGGTGAGCACGGTCCGTACCTCGGGCGTCAGATGCGGGGAGACCTTCGCGAACTGCTCGTCCGTGAGCTGGTCCAGCTCGATGCCCTCGGCCTCGCAGACCTTGACGCACTCCCCCGCGCTCTCGTGTGCGACGCGGAACGGCACGCCCTGCTTGACCAGCCACTCGGCGATGTCCGTGGCCAGCGAGAAGCCGGCCGGGGCCAGCTCCTCCAGCCGCTCCCGGTTGACCGTGAGCGTGGCCATCATGCCGGTGAACGCGGGCAGCAGGACCTCGAGGGTGTCGATCGAGTCGAAGACCGGCTCCTTGTCCTCCTGCAGATCGCGGTTGTACGCGAGCGGGAGGGCCTTCAGCGTGGCCATCAGCCCGGTGAGGTTGCCGATCAGCCGGCCCGCCTTGCCCCGCGCCAGCTCGGCGATGTCCGGGTTCTTCTTCTGCGGCATGATCGAGCTGCCGGTCGAGAAGGAGTCGTGCAGGGTGACGAAGGAGAACTCCTTCGTGGCCCACAGGATGACCTCTTCCGCGATGCGGGAGACGTCGACGCCGATCATCGCGGTGACGAACGCGAACTCCGCGGCGAAGTCCCGCGCGGCCGTGCCGTCGATGGAGTTGCCGGACGAGCCGCGCTCGAAGCCCAGCTCGGCGGCGACGGCCTCGGGGTCCAGACCCAGCGAGGAGCCCGCGAGCGCCCCGGACCCGTACGGCGAGACGGCCGTGCGCTCGTCCCACTGCCGCAGCCGCTCGGCGTCCCGGGAGAGCGCCTGGGCGTGCGCGAGCACGTGGTGGGCGAAGAGCACGGGCTGCGCGTGCTGGAGGTGCGTGCGGCCCGGCATGGCGACGTCCGGGTGCGCCTCGGCGAGGCCGACGAGGGCCTCCTGCAGCTCGGCGAGGAGGCCGCCGAGGGTGCGGGCGTGGTCACGCAGGTACATCCGGAAGAGGGTGGCGACCTGGTCGTTGCGGGACCGGCCGGCGCGCAGCTTGCCGCCGAGCTCGGGGCCGAGCCGCTCCAGCAGGCCGCGTTCGAGCGCGGTGTGCACGTCCTCGTCGGCGATGGTGGCGGTGAACACGCCGGTCGCGACGTCCGTTTCCAGGTGGTCGAGCCCGGCGAGCATCCGGTTCAGCTCGTCCGCCGTCAGCAGCCCGGCCCCGGCCAGCACCCGCGCGTGTGCGCGGGAGCCGGCGATGTCGTACGGGGCGAGCCGCATGTCGAAGTGGACGGACGCGGACAGCCGCTCCAGCGCCGCGGCGGGGCCGTCGGCGAACCGGCCGCCCCAGAGCTTCACGTCCTGCGGTGCCGTGCCCTCGGTGCCGTCGCTCACTGGGCGAGGTCCCGCCCGGCCGCGATCTTCGAGGAGAGGCCGAAGATCTCGATGAAGCCCTTGGACATCGACTGGTCGAAGGTGTCGCCCGTGTCGTACGTCGCGAGGTTGAAGTCGTAGAGCGAGGCGGGCGAGCGCCGGCCGGTGACGACGGCCCTGCCGCCGTGCAGCGTCATCCGGATCTCGCCGGTGACGTGCTCGTTCGCCTCCTGGATGAATCCGTCCAGGGCCCGCTTGAGCGGCGAGAACCACAGGCCGTCGTAGACCAGCTCGCCCCAGCGCTGCTCGACCTGCCGCTTGTAGCGCGCCAGCTCCCGCTCGACGGTGACGTTCTCCAGCTCCTGGTGGGCGGTGATCAGCGCGATGGCGCCGGGCGCCTCGTAGACCTCCCGGGACTTGATGCCCACGAGCCGGTCCTCGACCATGTCGATCCGGCCCACGCCGTGCGCCCCGGCCCGCTCGTTGAGCTGCTGGATGGCCTGCAGCACGGTGACGGGGCGGCCGTCGAGCGCCACGGGCACGCCGCGCTCGAAGGTGACGACGACCTCGTCGGCCTCGCGGGCCGCGGCGGGGTTCTGGGTGTACTCGTAGACGTCCTCGATCGGGGCGTTCCAGATGTCCTCCAGGAAGCCGGTCTCGACGGCCCGGCCGAAGACGTTCTGGTCGATGGAGTACGGCGACTTCTTGGTGGTCGCGATGGGCAGGCCCTTCTCCTCGCAGAAGGCGATGGCCTTGTCCCGGGTCATGGCGTAGTCCCGGACCGGGGCGATGCACTTCAGGCCGGGGGCCAGGGAGGAGATGCCGGCCTCGAAGCGGACCTGGTCGTTGCCCTTGCCGGTGCAGCCGTGGGCGACGGTGCCGGCACCGTGCTTCTGGGCGGCGGCGACGAGGTGCTTGACGATGGTGGGCCGGGAGAGCGCGGAGACCAGCGGGTAGCGGTCCATGTACAGCGCGTTGGCCTTGATCGCCGGGAGGCAGTACTCGTCGGCGAACTCGTCCTTGGCGTCGGCGACCTCGGCCTCCACGGCGCCGCAGGCCAGCGCCCGCTTGCGGATCACGTCGAGGTCCTCGCCGCCCTGGCCGACGTCCACGGCGACGGCGATGACCTCGGCACCCGTCTCCGCGGCGATCCAGCCGATGGCGACGGAGGTGTCCAGGCCGCCCGAGTAGGCGAGTACGACGCGCTCGGTCACGGGAGTCTCCTTAGGATGCATACGCTGACCAGAATAAGTATGCAGCAGTCCGTATGGTTCGTCAAAACGCCGCGCGCACGGCGGGCCGCCCGGCCGGAGCGGCGCGCCCCGGCCGGGCGGTAGGGGCCCGGGGAACCCGCTAGCCGATGCCGGTGACCGCGACCATCAGCGGCAGCCCCAGGATGATCAGGATGACGCCGAGGACGTCGAAGCCCGCCCCGGAGCGGATCATGGTGGTGATCGGCACGACACCGGAGCCGTAGGCGATGGCGTTCTGCGGCGTCGAGACCGGCAGCATGAAGCCGAAGGACGCGGCGAAGGTCGCGGCCAGCGCCGGGACGAACGGATCGACCTCTGCGGCCATCGCGATCGGGATGATGATCGGCACCACCACCGCCGCGGAGGCCGTGTTGCTCGTCGTCTCCGAGACGATCACCGCCAGCACGGCCGCGAAGATCGTGATCGTGAAGACGCTGGAGAAGCCGAGCAGGTCGTTGGACTCGTTGCCGATGGTCTCGGCCAGTCCGGTGTCGGCGAGCAGCGAGCCGAAGATGATGCCGGTGCCGAAGAGCAGGATCGTGCCCCAGTCGATGCGGGCCGCGTCGCTCCAGTTGAGGGTGGCCTCGCGGCGCGCCCAGTCCGTCGGCAGGATGAAGAGCAGCGCGGCGCCGAGCACGGCCACGATGCCCTCGTCGAGCCGGTCGCTGACGGTGGTGTACGCGGACGCCTCAGTGCCCACGGCGAGCGCGACGATGCCCGGGGTGATCCACAGCGACACGGTGATGCCGAAGGCGATCAGCGTGTTCCACTCCGCGCGCGAGAACTTGCCGAGCGCGGCGCGCTGTTCGCGCACGTACTCCTCCACGCCCTCGATCCGCCGGATCTCCGGCTTGTTGAGCAGCAGCAGGACGGCGACGAGAATCACGAACATACCGGCGCAGAGCGGCAGCGCGGTGGCCGTCCACTCCGCGAAGGAGATCTTCTCGCCGGTGGCCTCCTCGATGAGGCCGCGGCCGATGAGGTTCGGCGGGCTGCCGACCGGGGTGAGCAGGCCGCCCACGCTGGCGCCGTAGGCGAGCATGAGCACCAGCGCGGCACCGATACGCAGCCGCGTGGGGTCGAAGTCCTGCTCCACCAGCCCCCTGTCCTGGAGCATCTTGGCGATCACGGTGAGGATGCCGAGCGCGGTGGGCAGCAGCATGGCCACCGTCGCGGTGTTGGAGACGAACGCCGACAGCAATGCGGTGATCACGCCGAAGGCGGCGATCAGCCGGAACGTCGAGCGGCCGACCCCCGGCAGCCCGAGGATCCAGAACGCGAACCGGCGGGCCACTCCATGCTTGAGCATGGCCTGGGCGAGGATGAACGCGCCGATGAAGGTGAAGATCGTGGAGGAGCCGAAGGGCGCCAGCGCGTCGTCAGGCGGCACCACGCCGAGGACGACGATCGCGCCGACGCCTATGAGCCCGCCCACCGGGATGGGCACGGGCTCGGTGACCCACAGCACGATGACGCCGAGCAGGATGCCGGCCAGCGTCTGCTGGCTCGGTGCCATGTCCAGCGGGAGCGCGAGAAAGATGATGGCGACCAGCGGGGCCAGCCAGAACCCGGTGGTCCGCCGCCCCCGTTCGAACTTCTCCTCCTGCGGCGAGAGTTTCTGCTCGCCGAGGCTTCGGTACGTCGCATGGCCGAGCAGTGCCTGCTCGACGTCGGTCTTGGCACGTGGCGCCGTTGCGTCGGACTTCATCGTCCCCTCCGGATAACCGTGCGGCCTGGCTTACATTCAGGACTGCTCCGTAAGGTGGGGCACAACTCGGCTGAGGGGAAGGGGTCATGACAACACATCGGATCGCGGTCATCCCCGGGGACGGCATCGGGCAGGAGGTCACGCCCGCCGCACTGGAGGTGCTGGACGCCGTCGGACGGCGGCACGGGGTGGAGTTCGCGTACACCCATCTCGACTGGTCCTGCGCCCGCTACCAGCGCGAGGGCGCGATGATGCCGGAGGACGGCATCGAGACGCTGCGCGCGTACGACGCGGTGTTCCTGGGCGCGGTGGGCGCGCCGGGCGTACCGGACCACATCTCGCTGTGGGGACTGCTCATCCCCATCCGCCGGGCCTTCCGGCAGTACGTGAACCTCCGGCCCGTGCGGGTCTTCGAGGGCATGGAGAGCCCACTGCGGGCCGCGGGCCCCGGCGACGTCGACCTGGTCGTGGTGCGCGAGAACACCGAGGGCGAGTACAGCGAGATCGGCGGCCGGCTGCACCGCGGCTTCCCGGAGGAGATGGCCGTACAGGAGGCGGTCTTCACCCGGGCCGGCGTCACCCGCGTCCTCGACTACGCCTTCGGCCTCGCCGGCCGCCGCACCGGCCGGCTCACCTCCGCGACCAAGTCCAACGGCATCGTGCACACCATGCCGTTCTGGGACGAGCTGGTACGCGAACGGGCCGCGGAGCACCCGAAGGTGGCGTGGGACCAGGAACACATCGACGCGCTGTGCGCCAAGGTCGTCCTCGACCCCGGGCGGTTCGACGTGATCGTCGCCTCCAACCTCTTCGGCGACATCCTCAGCGACCTCACGGCCGCCGTCGCCGGCTCCATCGGGATCGCGCCTTCGGCGAACCTCAACCCCGAGGGCACGTACCCCTCGATGTTCGAGCCGGTGCACGGCTCCGCGCCGGACATCGCGGGCCGCGGGATCGCCGATCCGATCGGCGCCATCTGGTCGGCGGCGCTGATGCTCGACCACTTGGGCCACGAGCGGGCCGGCGCGGAGGTCGTCGACGCCATCGCCGCGACGCTCGCCGCCACCGACGTCCGCACCCCGGACCTGGGGGGCTCGGCGAGCACGGAGGAGTTCACCCGTACCGTGATCGCCCGGCTGTGACGGCGCGCCCGCGGTGGCACGGCGCCACCGCGGGGCGCGGTACGCGATCTCGCGCTGCGAAACCCGTGCGCCGGGACCGTGTCGCGCCGCACACTCGGCGCATGGGGAAAACATACGAACGGATCGACGGCCGGCTGCGCGCCTTCATCGAGGCGCAGCACATGTTCTTCACGGCGACCGCGCCACTGGCGGCGGACGGCACCGTGAACCTCTCACCGAAGGGGCTGACGGGGTCGTTCGCCGTCCTCGACGAGCACACCGTGGCCTACCTCGACTTCGCCGGCAGCAACGCCGAGACCATCGCACACCTGCGGGAGAACGGCAGGATCACGCTGATGTGGTGCGCCTTCGAGGGCCCGCCGAACATCGTGCGGGTGCACGGCAGCGGTGAGCCCGTCTTCCGCGACGACCCCCGCTTCCCCGCCCTGCTCGGGCACTTCCCCGATATCGACCCGTCCCAGCACGGGCTGCGGGCGGTCGTCGTCGTGACCGCCGAACTGATTCGCGACACCTGCGGCTACGCTGTGCCTTTCATGACCTACGAAGCCGACCGCGACCTGCACGGCCGGCGCTTCGCGCGGGAGGACGACGCCGGGCTGGACGCGTACTTCCGCAAGAAGGAGCACATCGCGGCCAGCATCGACGGGCTGCCCGGGCTTCCGCTGCCGCTGCCACCCACCCCGTGACGAGAAATGAGCCGCACCGATGCTGAGTACACCCCTGGCCGAAGGCGCGGAACTGACCACGCTGGAGCCGTGGCAGGCCGCGGAGCTCACCGCGTTCACCGACCGGAACCGGGCGCACCTGGAGCCGTGGCTGCCCTGGGCGCACGACGTCACCGACGAGGCGGGCGCCCGCCGCTTCCTCCAGGCGTACGCCGACAAGCAGGCCCGCGACGCGGGCCGGATGTTCGCCATCCGGCTGGACGGCGAACTGGTCGGCGGCATGATCTACCGGCTCTTCGACACCGCGGAGGGCTCCTGCGAGCTGGGCGCCTGGCTGGCGCCGGAGGCGCAGGGGCGCGGGCTGGTCACGGAGGCGTCGCGGCGGATGATCGAGTGGGCGGTTGACGTACGCGGCCTGTCCCGGGTGGAGTGGCTGGTCGACCCGGCGAACAAGGCCAGCATCGCGGTCGCCAGGCGGCTGGGCATGAGCCACGAGGGCACGCTGCGCAGCCTGTTCGAGATGGCGGGCAAGCGGCGCGACCTGGAGGTCTGGTCGCTGCTGGGCGACGAGTGGCGGGCGGCGCGGGGCAGTTGAGCCCGCCCCCCGCCGCCGGGCTCACGTCGCCCGCCGCGGCTCAGCGGCTCAGCGGCGGTGCAGGACGTGGTCGACGACCTGCTGGATCTCGGCGGCGGTCAGCGGCTCGTCCCGTAGCAGCGACTGCAGGCTGAGCCCGTCGAGCGCGGCCGAGAACGCGGTGATGGCGACCGGGTCGCTGGTGAACCGGCCGGCGATCTCGGCCAGCAGGTGGTGCCAGCGGCCCAGGACGGGGCGCAGCTCGGGGTTGCGGGCGGCGTAGAGGTACAGGTCGAACTCCGCGGCGCAGCGCGCGCCGTGCTCGTCCAGATACGCGGCCAGGTACCGGCCCAGATCGGCGGTGTCGTACGACTCGGGCAGCGCACCGGCCAGCGCGGCCGCGTAGGCGTCGACGCTGTCGCCGAGCGCCGCGGCCAGCAGGTCGGCGACGGCCGGGAAGTGGTACGTGGCCACCGACTTGGGCACGCCCGCCTCGGCGGCGACGGCCCGGTGCGTCACGGCGGCGACGCCGCCGCGGCCGATGACGCGGACCGTGGCCGCCAGCAGCAGCCGCCGCCGCTCCTGCCCGCGCTGCACGCGCCCGTCGGCGGCGCCGGCCTCAGTGCGCACCGCCGGCCTCCAGCGCGACGACGCCCGCGGCGACGAGGACGAGCCCGCCGATCTGGACGCCGGTGAGGCCGTCGCCGAGGAAGGCGGCGCCGATGAGCGCCACGAGGGCGACGCCTGCGGCGGCCCAGATGCCGTAGGCGATGCCGATGGACATGCCGCGTTTGAGCACCAGGCTGAGGAGGGTGAAGGCGGTGATGTAGCCGACGACCACGACGATCGACGGGAGGATCTTCGAGAAGCCCTCGGACAGCCGGAGGGAGATGGTTGCCGTCACCTCGCTGAGGATGGCACCGATCAGCAGCACGTAGGTCATCGTGGGCCCTTCTCGTCACTCGGAAAACTAGCTGGACATCTGTCCAGGTTTTCGAGTGTACGGGAACGGTGGGCGGTGACCGGGTGGGGGGTGGGGCGCGGCCCCCCCCCCCCCCCGGGGGGGGGGGCGGCGGCGGGGGGGGGGGGGGGGGGGGGGGGGGGGGGGGGGGGGGGGGGGGGCCGTG